>NZ_JAELTJ010000505.1 GCF_016428805.1 Achromobacter sp. ASV32 | reverse complement strand
ACACGGGCTGGTGCACGTAGGTACGGAGTAGCACCGGAGCCAGACAGGCCGACAACGGTTACAATATTCTGCCCGGGCAGTAAAAACGTTGAGAAGTGGCGCCACGCCATCCAGCCAGCCCACACCACCGGCCATGTAGATCCCGCCTGATGACCCGTGTTGTGGGGTCAAAGACGTCGAACTGCTAGCCAGCGGGAGTGGATTCAACTCTATCTACGGAGTACGGGGTACGAGTAGGCTTGCGTTCCTTGCCCCAGAGTAGTGGTGGCGGCCTGGAAACTAGTACGCAACGTACCGCCCCATGACGCCGGTTGGGCGCAAGTCTATCCTTATTAGTCCAAAAGAGTCCTCAGCAGGATATGGGACGTATTTTTACCTTCGAGGTTTCAGCAACTGAAGAAGTGCAGCGAATAGCATGACCGTGTTTATCTGCTCTATGTAAGGC
>NZ_JAELTJ010000504.1 GCF_016428805.1 Achromobacter sp. ASV32 | reverse complement strand
CGGCCCTTTTCAATTTCGTTGGCACGGAACTGCTTGAGGTTGTAGGCGAGGCCGACGAACTTCCACATCTGAATGGCCCACTTGGTAGGGTCATACTGCCACCACTCAATGGCGTTGCGGTAGTCCGAGGGGAACTCGTGGTGGAAGTTGTGGTATCCCTCGCCGAGGGTGACGAGAGCGGTGACGACGTGGTCACGAGGGGAGTTGCGGTCGTCGAACGGCTGGTCACCAAGCCAGTGGGCGAGCGAGTTGACGCAGAAAGTAGCCTGCTGGACGAAGCAGACACGGAGGATACCGGCATAAACGAAGCCGCCGAGCCAGTCATTCCAGCCAAGGCCGCAGACAACGGTGGGCAGGAGGAGAGCGAAAGTGATAACACACTTGAGGAAGTTGGTGTGCTGCCAGACGACGACGGCGTCCTCGTTGAGGTCGGTGATGTCGGTAC
>NZ_JAELTJ010000503.1 GCF_016428805.1 Achromobacter sp. ASV32 | reverse complement strand
GGTTAGTCTCAGCCTCGATGCAGGTTGGTTGACGCCGCCGCATTTCCCAATTGAGCGAGGAACGGGACAAACACCACTGGCCAACCATCCAGCCCATGACAACGTCAAACTTGTCACGAACACCGCAAATTCAAGTTGATTGTAGGTCTAGACGTGTCGGAGATATGAAAGCGCTGTTTTGCGTTTTATTGGCCGTCCTGGCCAGCGGACAGCTACTGCCTTTACAGCACAACGAAGGCCAAGGTCATGCTTCGATGTCCGACCTTCGACTCCCAAACCCAGCAAACATACAGCACCCACTCTCGAGGCTTGAGGAAAGCAGTTACTCAAAGACCCATCTACCGCAATTCAAAGCAGGAAATCACTCAATTCGTGAGCAGGATGGCAGCACCTGCGCGACAAAAAGGGAGAGGCAATGGACCTGTCTCTTATACACATCTGACGC
>NZ_JAELTJ010000502.1 GCF_016428805.1 Achromobacter sp. ASV32 | reverse complement strand
AACCAGGCCTGGACAATGGTATCGTTCTGGCCAACCATGGCAAAATACGCGGCGTGTGTGCTATCCATCATTATCGTACTGCTGGCGATTGGCGCGCGGTTGGCGTTTACAATTGTCCAAAACGGGGCAATTCTCGCGCTGCAGCCGCCGGTGCACTTCTACTGGGGCATTCACTGGAACGTCATCATGAATGCCATATCCATTTTTTGGTTCTGCGCCATTTTCAACATAAAGCTGGTTATGCACCTCATTACCAACCGCGGAATCCTCCCATCTCGGCCCATGTTTACACCAATGGAAGTCCTCATCATGACCAACGGTACACTCATGGTTGTTCCTGGTAAGCTCTCTTCAAACTAGAGAAAGTTCCATGAAAATAACATGACACAGCCATCTTTGCCGGCTTGGAATGGGGAAAATTTACCAACTTCGAAGCAGGCTCCCT
>NZ_JAELTJ010000501.1 GCF_016428805.1 Achromobacter sp. ASV32 | reverse complement strand
CATCCAGTCTGCGAGGGCCACTTCTCCATGTTTCGCATCCAGCTGATCGCTCAAAAGCGGTTCAGAGGCCCCAACCAGGCGGCAGTACGCGGAGTGAACCACAGCAAATAAATCATCAAATACCTCTGCAATGTCCACTGGCCCTTGCTTCGCGCCGTTCTTGGTTCTGACCTTATCGATATCCAACAGCTTTGGGGCCTGTTCTGGTCGCCGAGAAAGCTGTGGCAGATTTTTAACTGGTTGGTTGGTGACCGTACCGGCGGGAGAGGGCACATTCGCCGCCGCAGTTGTACCATTAGCTCCATGGCCATTGGTTGCTGAAACAGGGCTAGACTGGGGCTGGCTTGTGTTGGGTGCCGTTTGCTGTAGCTCGGTAAGCGACCGTTGCAAAGCGTTCAAGATGCGAATCAGCTCTGCCGCGCTTTCAACGCGTCCCGAGTTTATTG
>NZ_JAELTJ010000500.1 GCF_016428805.1 Achromobacter sp. ASV32 | reverse complement strand
CTCACACACCATCAAACCCGGTTTCTCATGAGCGAATTTGCCAAACAACCGCATCCCGATGCCGCGCATAGAGAACGACTTTCTCGGGAAATACCTGGTCTTAGTCCGCGGCAAGTGCAAGTTTGGTTTCAGAATCGGTTTGTTATATCGTAGAGAAATGGAAATAAAGACCCCGAATGCTGACACTATCGTTCTTCTTCCAGACGAGCAAAGATAAAGCGACTCAACGCTGATGATCGGGAGAGAATGATGCAAATGCGAGCTGTACCGGACGACTTTGACAACGTACAAGCCCTACATTCTCCATATGGCGCGGCGCATGCTTACGACACCTCACTGGCATCAACAACCATGCCCAGCCATGGGCAGATGTATAGTCAGCACGGAGTCAGACCGTTGATGGTTGATGTAAGGCGAACAGAGGGAGAACAGAACATGCAGAATAC
>NZ_JAELTJ010000499.1 GCF_016428805.1 Achromobacter sp. ASV32 | reverse complement strand
ACAACTATCCGCTACGACAGACACTCTGAAGTGCCACCACAAAAACCACCAGATGCAGTGAATGGCTCCGTGGCCGCACTGACAGCAAGTAAGGGTTCACAAAATGAAAAAGGCAGCTAGTGATTATTCAATGCTTCAATTACTCAAGAACATGCTACTTGGACATAAAGGAATATCAATGACAGCCAACGCGACCGCCATCAAGTACAATCTGGGTATAGCACAAACGAGTGTCTACGGTCCATCCCATGAACCAGCAGTATAATTAAGAAAACACCGCCATTCTTACGGTTTGCGCCTTCACCCAAGTCGTCCTTGAGCGCGATCGCATTCCTCCAAAAAGCGATAAATACCCTCCAGGCCTTCAAAATCGCCGGAGCAGCGTTCGCCAGAGCTCATTGGCGGCGAAATGCTGACATAGCTTTCGGGATCGGACACCCATGGAT
>NZ_JAELTJ010000498.1 GCF_016428805.1 Achromobacter sp. ASV32 | reverse complement strand
GATAGGGGACCGAGTAAGCGAGCATTACTCTGGAGCACAATGAGTGCATGCAAAGGCCTCATTTTCCTGGGCGCCATCCCTAGAATAGGCTTATCGGCCTGCAAAATCGCTGAGCCGTTTTTGATTACCCGCGTCATCACCTTTATACAGCAACACGGAACCGAGCAGGGCGACTCGGACGAAGTAGGCTACGCCTTAATTGTGGCTGTGTCTCTGCTCTCCATTTTGCGGCCCGTGAGTTTTCTCAACAGCAAAACGACGCTGCACCATGTCAGTTGCTAACCCTCAGTTAGGTTGCTTCAGGCTGGTACGATCAAGCCACAATTCGCATGCAAACCGCCGCGAGGGGCTCGCTCATAGCGGCAGTGCTTCACCACGCAACGCTATTGGAGCCTGACGCTAAAGAGGGTTCATCGACATTGACACTTATCACAACTGATACCATG
>NZ_JAELTJ010000497.1 GCF_016428805.1 Achromobacter sp. ASV32 | reverse complement strand
TGTCTCGTGGGCTCGGAGATGTGTATAAGAGACAGCGCCAATGTTTGATACAATGATGATCTTGTATGGGGTTTGATTGATAGCCGAGGCATCGGAGGAGGAGGGGCGGCTCGGACTCGGAGGCAGCCGAACGTTGCTACCGAAACGTTGAAAGATCTACGATGAATCAATAAAAAGGAAGAAAAAGGAGGGAAAAAAGAAAAAGAAGAACTTGGCACCAAAAATAGCTTAATGCAATTTGAGCAGTCTCTTATATTAGCCAGTGAAGACGACTTTAATACTTTTCCTTTCCCTTAGCCGTAAGGGTATTCTAATTTGGATGGGTCGTGTTGTATAAAGGCGGCCCGTCTTCCCGCCGCTTCACCTCGAGATGTTCTTCTCAAACCCGCAAGCTTTATTTTATTTTATTTTATTTTATTGTTTTATTATTGCACAGGCAGGCAGGC
>NZ_JAELTJ010000496.1 GCF_016428805.1 Achromobacter sp. ASV32 | reverse complement strand
GATTCAACCTCTGCATACAGTAAAGTGATTTAAAGTACGACACTATGGCATCATTCCATCAAAAAACTAGGTAATGAGATGAATCAACAGTGAGAAAGAAGAAATAAAAAAGTAGAATAAGTGACGAGCAACAAAAACGGAAGGGAAAGGCTATAAGAAAAGAGCATCGTATTTCACAAACTACGCCAGTAAAAACTGTTCCCCGCTCTTCATCAACGGGCGGGCCTATCCAAGGCTGTGGGAAAAAAAGCTGAACAGAGCCGGGGAAGGGGGGTTTCATAACAAAAGAACCAAAGGCGTGAAAAATGTAAAAAAAAATCAGATGATGAGGTTATATGAAGTTATTGTCACTTTTTGGGGTGTGTGTTTTAGCTCCTACGCCTGCCCGCCGATCGTTCCCCCAAGTGAGAAATTGGGGGATGGTAAAAAGCTGAGACTTTCTGTGTT
>NZ_JAELTJ010000050.1 GCF_016428805.1 Achromobacter sp. ASV32 | reverse complement strand
AGCCGGATCCATGCGGACCGGCCCGCCGCGCTGGCGAACCCAACCTGCGTCCCAGGCTTGACGCAACCGACCTGATCCCATCATGACTCTCTCTTTGACACCCGACGCCCAGATCATCGTGGTGGGCAGCGGCATGAATTCGCTGGTGTGCGCCGCCTTGCTGGCGCAGCGCGGCAAATCGGTGCTGGTGCTTGAGCGCAACGACCGCCTGGGCGGCTGCATTCGCACCGAGGAACTGTTCCCGGGGTATCACCACGACGTGCTGTCCAGCTGGTATCCGCTGTTTGTCGGCAGCCCGGCCTATGCCGCGCTCAAGCCCGCCTTGCAGGCCGCCGGCCTGGAGTTCGCGCAGTGCGGCTACACCACCGGTCTGGTACTGCCGGACGGCAGCGGCATCGCCTTGAAGCAGGACATCGAAGACAGCGTGCGGCGCCTGGAGGCCTGGGCGCCGGGCGACGGCCAGGCGTTCGGCGCCATGGCGCAGCGCCTGTTCGGCCAGGACGCGGCGCTGACCTTCGGGCTGCTGGGCCAGAACCCCTACGGCGCCGGCATGCTCAAGCTGCTGTTCAACGAATGGCGCCGGCGCGGGTTGGACGGGCTGATGGCATTTGCCGCCGACTCGCTGGAGAGCTTCCGGCGCTGGTCGGACCGCGAGCTGCGGTCCGACGCGGCCCGCGCGCTGATCGCGCCCTGGGTGCTGCACACCGGCCTGGGCCCGGACGACGCCTGTTCGGCGTTGATCGGCAAACTGACCTTCGCCGCGGTGGTGGCCGGCGGTATGCCTGTGGTCAAGGGCGGCAGCCAAGGCGTGGTCGACGCGTTGGCCAAGGTGATCGAACAGCACGGCGGTCGCTTGCTGACCGGCACCCTGGTCGAACGCGTGTTGACGCAAGGCGAAGGCCGCCGCCGCCGCGCGACCGGCGTGCTGGCGAACGGACGCGAGTGCCGCGCCACCGAGGCGGTCGTGTGCAATGTGGTGCCTGGCCAGCTGTACGGCACGCTGCTGCCCGACGCGCCCGAACCTGTGCGGCGCCGCGCCGCCGGGTACCGCCATGGCCGCGGCGGCATGCAGATCCATTTCGCCTTGAATGCACCGCCCGACTGGCGCACGCCGGAACTGCGCCACGTGCCGCTGGTGCACCTGACCGACAGCATGGAACAGGTCTGCGCGTCGGTGACCGAGGCCAACAACGGCCTGCTGCCGGCCCGGCCCACGCTGGCCATCGGCCAGCCCACGGCGGTGGATCCGTCGCGCGCGCCGGCGGGTGGCTGGATCCTGTGGGTGCAGATGCAGGAACTGCCGGTGCGGATCAAGGGCGATGCCGCCGGATTGATCGCGCCGCCCGCCGACGGGCGCTGGACCGAGGCGCTGCGCGAAGCAATGGCGGACCGGGTGCAGGCGCGCCTGGAACAGGTCATGCCGGGCCTGGCGCCGCGCATCGTCGGCCGCCGCAGCTATTGCCCGGCCGACCTGGAGTCGCTGAACTGCAACCTGGTGGGCGGCGATCCGTATGCCGGCGTCTGCTCGCCCGACCAGTTCTTCTGGCTGCGGCCCTTTGCCGGCAGCCATGGCGCGCGCGGCCACCGCACGCCGCTGCGCAATCTTTTCCACATCGGTGCCGCCACCCATCCGGGCCCCGGACTGGGCGGCGGTTCTGGCTATCTCGTCGCGCAACATCTCGCGCCCCGCGGGGGCAGGAGCGGAACATGAAGAGACACCTGACACGCCGGCTGGCCTGCGCCGCGGCATTGGCGCTGGCCAGCACCGGCGCGCAAGCCACGGAAGGCGGCGGCTTGGGCATCTACCCGGACGGCCTGGAGAACTTCATGTCGGGCGCGCTGCCGCCGCCCGGCGTGCACATGCTGATCTACGGCGGTGGCGCCCGCTACAACAAGCTGCGCGGCAACGACGGCGAACGCCTGCCGGTGCCGGACTTCAAGGTCGACGTCAACGTGCTGGCGCCGCGCCTGATCTGGGTGACGCCGCAGCAGGTGCTGGGCGGCCAGCTGGCCTTTCATGCCATCGCGCCGCTGCTGGACGTGACCTTCAAGGCCGGCGGCCAGCGCTACCGCAGCACCGGCCTGGGCGACATGACGCTGGGCGTGGCGCTGGGCTATCACCTGTCCGAATCGCTGCATTACGTGGTCGGGCTGGACATGTACGCGCCCACCGGCGAGTACAGCCGCACCGACCCCTCCAGCCTGGGCAAGAACTACTGGACCGCACAGCCCGTGTTCGCGCTCAGCCGCATCAGCCCCGACGGCTTCAATGCCGACCTGAAGCTGATGTACGACTTCAACTTCCGCAATTCCGCCACCGACACACGCTCGGGTCAGGCCATTCATGCTGACTATGCCGTGGGCTGGGGCGTGGGCAAGGGCTGGGTGCTGGGCGTGGGCGGCCACGCATTCCAGCAGGTCACCGACGATAACGGCCCCAACAGCGCCGCCGGCCGCGCCCGCGCCTTTGGCGTCGGCCCGTCGGTGCGCTACATGAATGACCGGGGTTGGCTCTTTACCGCCAAGTGGCAGCAGGAATTCCAGGTCAAGAACCGTCCGGAAGGCGCGCAACTCTACGTCAAGCTGGCGATTCCATTCTAGGAAAGCGTGCGGCGGGTCCGCCCGGCAACGGGCCCGCCGCAGGGAAGGGGGGGCGGCGCATTGTGCAGAATCCGCGCGTCACCGTGAATGGGCTAGACTCAAGGCCTCTCTTCGTTTCAAGTTGCCATCCATGATTGTGAAAGCCTTGCGTGCCGGTGTGGGTCAGCTGATTGTTCTTGGCGACGCGTTGACGCGTCCGCGTCCGCAGCAGCGCTCGGCGCAGGGCCAGGCCAGCGTCAATGCGCAGGCTGCCGCGCTGTCGCTCTACCAATTCCACGCCTGCCCATTCTGCGTCAAGACGCGGCGCGCCATCCACCGCCTGAACCTGCCGATCGCGCTGCGCGATGCCAAGGGCGATCCCCAGGCCCGCGCCGAGCTGCAGGCCGGCGGCGGCAAGGTGAAAGTGCCGTGCCTGCGCATCGAGGAAGCGGGCGGCACGCGCTGGATGTACGAATCCAGCGACATCATTGCCTACCTTGAACAACGCTACGCCAACGTGGCCTGACGCCGGGGTTCCCTCACATGACGCGCGCCGTCCGCAGCCTGGTCCTGACCCTGTGCACGGCCGTTGCGCTGGCGGGTTGCGATTCCTCGCTGCCGCCTCCGCCCGCCGGGTCCAAGCTCACCGCCGAGACCCTCGCCACGCAGGCAACGCCGGCGCAGCTGCAATTCAAGGGCACGCTGGCGGGCAAGCCCATTCATTTGCTCGTCCACGAATGCAAGGTCTACAAGGTGGAGCCGGCCGAGGGCGACAACGTGGCCTGGACGCTGGTGCTGGAAGGCGAGTTCTACCCGCTGCCCACCGTCTGCATTCGCCAGGAACTGACGGTGAGCAAGGGCGTGGCGACGGTCTTTCTTGGCCGCCAGGCGTTTGGCGCCGGCGGCTGCTGCACCGGGCGCCCTGAATACCGTTCCACGGACGGGCTGACCTGGAAGCCGCACTGATCGGTCTCGGCCACGAATTCCGTATCCGGCCTGGTGCGGCGCGTGGTTTTGGGGATGCACCGGCATGAATGACAGCGCGGCGCATGGCACCGCCACACGTCAGGCGCACCGGCGCAGGCTCTGGCTGGGGCTTTCGCCGTAGCGCGCCTTGTAGCTGGCGCTGAAGCGGCCCAGGTGGGCAAAGCCCCAGCGCAGGGCCACGCCGGCGATGTTCTGGCATTCGCCCGACACCAGTTCGGCGTGCGCGCGTTCCAGGCGCAGGTCGCGCAGATACTGCATCGGGCTGACGCCCAGGAATTCCTTGAAACCCGCGTACAGGCTGCGCACGCTGACCCCGGCGATGCGCGCCAGCTGCTCGGCGCTGACGGGGTCGTGCGCGTGCGCCTGCAGGTAGTCCTGCACGCAGCGCACATGGCGCGGCAGCACCGCGGCGCGGCGGCCGGCGGGGGCGTTGCTGTAGTTGTGGGGCAGGGCGGTCAGCAGGGTCGCGGCCACCAGCTGTTCCATCTGGTGCACGATCAGCTTGTGCTCGGCCAGGTCGCCGTGCTGCGCGGCACAGTCCAGCAGGTAGGCCATCAGACAGCGCCAGGCCGGACAGTCGCGCCAGCGGAATGCCAGCTGGAATCGCAGCGGCCGGTCCAGCGTGCAGCCCAGGTGGCCCACCAACGTGCGCTCCAGCAGTGAGCGGCCGATGCGCAGCATGAATTGGTCGTTGTCGTCCGCCCAGCGCATCGCCAGGTCGTCGTCGGGGCTGACCACCGAGGCCACGTCGGGCGTCGAATCGACCCGCTGCGCGCCGCTTTCGATCATGGCGGTGCCCGACAGCGGCATCTGCACCAGAAAGAAGTCCTGGAGCGGCCCCGGCCGGATCTCGACATTCGCGCCGTAGTGCAGCCGGTTCAGCGACACCTCGCCCAGCGGCTGATGGTGCATGCGCGCATCCAGCCGTTGCCGCGGCCCCACCACGCCCAGCAAGTGCGGCCGCATCACCCGGCCCACCATCGAACGCGCTTCATCCAGGTCGCCCGACGCGAACAGCTGCTGCGCCGGCATCGCCAGCACCGCATCGATCCGCCATCCGGCCGGCCGCGGCTCGACCGACCGCCATGACGTGCCGGCATCGGACTGCATCGTGTTCAGCATGGCCGGGATTCCCTCGCTCTTGTCTTGGTGTCCGGCGGCCTGCCGCCACCGGGGTCCCAGGCCCGTCGCGCCCAGGCGGCCGCGGACCTTTTGATGGCCCCCATAGTAAAGCGGGCCGAGCCCCGCCGAACTGCTGGAAAACCCGTCCTGCGGCCGGGGAAACTATCCGCTTTTCGCGGCGGCTATCCGCGGACTGCGGAAAACCGGCGGAGGGCGGATGCGCCCCGGGTCTGTTCAGGACCGCGCCGTATCCCGCTGCAACGCAGCATCGGCGCGCATCGGGGATGCCGGAGCCGGCGATACAGACAGGCCGTCGCGCCAGGCATCCTGTCGGCCTGGCTTAGAGGATGGCCAGCAGCCCTTTGCTGGCGATGAGGTTGAGCAGCTTGAGCGCCGGCCCGGTAGGGCGGGTATCGCCTTGCTCCCATTTGCGCACGGTCGATGCGGTGGTGTGCAGATACCGAGCGAATACCGGTTGGCTGAAATTCAAGGCTTCCCGCAGGCGCCGGATATCCGTGGCGCCGAATGCCCGTACCGGCGGAGGTGGCGGGCAGAGGGCATCGAACTCGCGCAAGCGGGACCATATCGCGAGACGAGTGCTGCCGTCTCGCCCACTGCGATGCTTATGTCCACCCCAAAAGAAAGCGCGGCCACTTCCGTAACGGAAGGGCCGCGCAGTATCGCGATACCGCGATCATCGGCGGGCGGGCAGGGCCTTGCAGCCCCGCGCCTGCCGGGCGTCAATGCATCTGCCCGTACTTGCCGGCGTTGAAGTCCTGGATCGCCTCGACGATTTCCGCCTGCGAATTCATCACGAACGGTCCATAACCCACCACCGGCTCATCGATCGGCTCGCCGCTCAGCACCAGGAACAGCGCGTCGTTGTTCGCCTCGACCGTGATCGACTCGCCGTCGCGGCCAAACAGCGCCAGTTGCGCGTCGCGGGCGACCGACTCGCCGTTGATCAGCACCGTGCCGCGCAGCATCACCAGCATGCTGTTGCGGCCCGCCGGAATGTCGAACGTTGCCGACTTGCCCGCCGCCAGCCGCACGTCCCACACATCGATCGGCGTGAACGTGCGCGCCGGCCCCGACTGCCCCGCAAATTGGCCCGCGATCACCCGCAGCGAACCCGCCTCGTCCGGCAGGGCCACCACTGGGATGTCCGCGTTCAGCAGGCTCTGGTAGCCCGCCGGCGCCTTCTTGTCCTTGGCCGGCAGGTTCACCCACAGCTGCACCATTTCCAGCTCGCCGCCCTGACGCGTGAACGCTGGCGAATGGAACTCTTCATGCAGAATTCCCGACGCCGCCGTCATCCACTGGACATCGCCCGGCCCGATCACGCCACCGTTGCCGGTGGAATCGCGATGCTCGACTTCGCCGCTGTAGACGATGGTCACCGTCTCGAACCCGCGGTGCGGATGCTGGCCCACGCCACGCGGCTGCGACGCCGGCGTGAACTGCGCCGGACCGGCATAGTCCAGCAGCAGAAACGGGCTGACATCCTTGCCCTTGTCCCCATAAGAAAACATCGAGCGCACCGGAAAGCCGTCGCCCACCCAGTGGGGACGCGCGCTGGCATGCACACCCAGAATCTTCTTCATGATCATCTTTCCTGTTGCGCGGCCCCTGCGGGGCCGTTCGTCATACCTATCAAGATAAGGGCGATACTGCCGTTCCGGTAGCCCCCGGTACTGATAAGCACCGTTCCATAGATAGGACGACGGCAATCTCAACGGCCTCCGGCCGCCTCAATGGCGCGCAGGCAGGATCCCGCGTCATGAGGCGGCGTCCGCCTCGCGTATCCTTTCCCCATGAAAGAGCTGCGCCATCACGTTCAAGGCTTTCCCCCTGTCGCCGCCGCCGACGCCCGCATCCTGATCCTGGGTTCCATGCCCGGCATCGCCTCGCTCAGGCAAGTCCGCTACTACGCCCACCCCCGCAACGCCTTCTGGCCCATCGCCGCCCAAGTCCTGGGCTTTGACCCCGCGGCCGACTACTCCCGCCGCCTGCACGCCCTGCAGCACGCCCGCATTGCCCTCTGGGACGTCCTGCAAAGCTGCGAACGTCCCGGCAGCCTCGACGCCGCCATCCGCCCCGATACGCTGGTCCCCAACGACTTCGCGGCCTTCTTCCGGGCGCACCCCCACCTTATCCGCATCTGCTTCAACGGGAGCAAGGCCGCCACGCTCTACCGCCGCCACGTGCTGCCGCAGTTGCCTTCGACCCGCGCCCTGCAATACCTGGACCTGCCCTCCACCAGCCCGGCCCACGCCGCCGCCAGATTCGAACAGAAACTCGCCGCCTGGCGCGACGCGCTGACGCTGCCCACCTGCGGGGACGCCAGCAACGCTGCGCCAGGCGAGCAGGCAATCACAGCAGCCCGGCGCTAAGCAATCGCCCCGTAGATCGCCCGGGCCTGCGCCGCATCAGCCACCGGCCGCCCCAACGCGCGCGCGCCCTCGACGGCCTGCCGCACGAGATCGGCATTGCCCGCCGCCACGGTGCCGTCACGCAGCTTCAGATTGTTCTCGAAGCCCACCCGCATGTGCCCGCCGAACGCTGCCGCCGTCGTCACGCAGGCATTCTCCTCGGCGCCAAAAGCGCAGATCGCCCAAGGCAGCGAATGATCGTACGCCGCCAGAAACGGCAGCAGATCGTAGGCCGTCGACGTCTGTCCCACGCTGTACCGGCCCAGCACGAACAGCACCGACCAGGCGCCCGGTGGCACCAGCCCGCGTGCGCGCAGCGACAGCCAGCGGCGCACGTCGCCTTCGTCGTACAGGATGATCTGCGCCATGATGCGCCGCTCGGCCACCCAGGCCAGGAACGCCGCCAGCGCCGTCTCGGACACCTCGGGCACCGCAATTTCGCGCAGCCCCATCGACACCGCTTCCGGCTGCAGCTCACGCACCAGCGCCATCTGCTCAGCCGCCTTGTACACCCCCGCGGCCTCGCTGGTGACCTGTACCAGCAGCTCGCGTCCCACCGCCCGGTCCACCGCCGCCAGCGCCTCGCGATAGGCATGCGCATCCAGCAGATGGCTGCCGTCCGGCTTGCGCACGTGCATGTGCATCATCGCCGCGCCCGCGTCCAGGCACGCACGCGCCTCCAGGGCCAGCGCCTCGGGCGTCATCGGCACGGCCGGGTGGTCCGCCGCCTGCTTGTACGCCCCATTGGGCGCCACCGTCACGATCACCGGCGAGGTGGCCAGCGCCGCGCGCGTCAGGGGAGCCGCGTTCATGGCTGGATCTCCGGCAGTTCGGGCGCGATCAGGTCCAGTCCGGCGCGCAACAGCCGGTCGTAGCGGGCGCGTTCGGCCGCGATGGTCTCCGGCGTCCAGGTGTAGAAACCTTCGCCTGCCTTCATGCCGTAGCGGCCGTCCGCCGCGCGTTCGGCCAGGCATTGCGCCGGGTGGTCATCGTTGCAGAACGTCGGATACATCGTCGCGCCTGCCGCCGCGTGCACATCGATACCTGCGTGGTCGCGCTGCATGACCGGGCCGGCCGCCAGGAAGCGGAAACCGAAACCGAAGCGCACCGCCGCGTCCACGTCTTGCGGCGAGGCGATGCCGCGGTCGATCAGGTTGAAGGCCTCGCGTGACAGCGCGTGCTGCAGGCGGTTGGCCAGGAACCCGGGCAGGTCCTGGCGCACCTTCACCGGTACGCTGCCGCAACGGCGCATGAACGCGATCAGGTCGTCGGCGCGGGCCTCGTCGCTGGCTTGCCCCATCACCACTTCCACCAGCGGCACCAGATGGGCCGGCATGAAAAAGTGCAGGCCCAGCATGCGCTCGCGCGTGGCCAGCCCCTGGCTGATCGCGCTGATCGGGAAGCTGGAGCTGTTGCTGGCCAGCACCGCATCGGGCCGCGCACGGCGCACCAGCTCGGCAAACAGCGCCTGCTTGATGTCCAGGCGTTCCGGCACGCATTCGATCACCAGGTTCACGCTGGCCCAGTCCACGGCATCCAGGCTGGGTGCCGTGGCCAGCAGCGGGGCATTTGCCTCGCGGCCGATGGTCTTCAGGTTTTCCGCCACGCGGCCCGGCAGCGCGGCCGCGCGCGCGGCGTCCGGCTCGATCACTGTCGTGCGGCAGGCGGCGCGCGTCAGCACCACCGCCACGTCGGCGCCCATCGTGCCGCCGCCCACCACCACCGCATGCGCCGCGCCCGGATTGGGCAGGGCCTTCGTATCCGTCTGCATGGTTCGCTCCTTATTCTGAAACCGCTGCTGCATCTGTATTCGGCGCCGAGTGTAGAGAAGCTTGTTTGATTGATGAATCAGATTTTTTGGATAGAATGATCGATAAATCAGATCAATAACCGAGACAGACGCAGGCATGCAGATCAATCTTTCGATGCGCGATATCGACACCACCCTGGTGCTGGGCCGCACGCTCAATTTCCGCCAGGCGGCCGCGCAGCTGCATCTGTCGCAGTCTGCCTTGTCGACCCAGATCCAGCGCATTGAAGACGCGCTGGGCGTGAAGCTGTTCGATCGCACCACCCGCACCGTGCGGCTGACGGCCGCGGGCGAAGTCTTCATGCAGCAGGCCGCGGCCCTGCAGGTGGCCTTTCGCGACGCCATCGCGGCGGTCAGCGGCATCGCCAGCGCCGAACACGGCCAGGTGTCGGTGGCGGCGCTACCCTCGCTGGCCGCGCGGCTGCTGCCCCGGGTGCTGATGGCCTACCGCCAGGCCCACCCGCAGGTGGCGCTGAAAGTGCGCGACACGCTGTCCGGCCCGGCCTTTGACCTGGTGCGCGCGGGCGAAGTGGATTTTGCGCTGACCGCCGCCGATCCGCAGCACGCCGACCTGCACTATGTGCCGCTGATGTCCGACAGCTTCATCCTGCTGATCCCCCAGGCGCATCCGTTGGCCAAATCACGCGGACCGTTGCGCTGGGCCGACACGGCATCGGCCGCGCACGTGTCCATGGTGCATCCCAGCAGTGTGCGCCAGTACACCGAATGGGCCTTTCTGCAGAACCGTATCCGCTTTACGCCTGCCTTCGAGGCCGAGCACCTGACCACCATCGTGGCCATGGTCGAATGCGGCTTTGGCGTGGCGGCGCTGCCCGAGATCGCGGCGGGCGCGGTGGCGCAGAACGGCATCGTGCAGCGGCCGCTGACGGGCCCGGTGGCCGAACGCTCGATCGGGTTGGTGACGGCGCGCAACCGCAGCCTGCCGCCCGCCGCGGCGGCGCTGGTATCGATGTTGCGGGAATATCTTGCGGATCAGGCGCGTTGATGGCGCGCGCGGGGGCTGGCGGGGGCAGGACGCCCTATCCTGCCAGGTGCCCACCGCGCCGGCGCCTGTCTCACGTCCCGCGCCGGGCCTGTTCCGACGCCAGGTAGGCATCGCGCGACGGCAGCAGGTGTTCGCGGCACACCGTCATCAGCGTCTCGCGGTCGCCATCGCGCAGCGCATGGATCATGGCCCAATGTTCTTGCCGGGCGCGTTCGCGGTAGTTGGCCGCGGCCAGCGTACCAAAGCGGATAGGGTGGGTGCGGCGGGCGTATTCCTCGATCGCCTGGCCCAGCACCGTGTTATCCAGCAGACCGAAGAACTCGCGGTGAAAGCGCTGGTTGCTGCGGAACACGCGGCGCGCATCGCCATCGGCCACGGCCGCGTCATGCTCGCGCTGCACCGCGATCAGCGCGGCCAGCCGCGCCGGCGGCACGGGCAGCGGCATCAGGCTGGCGGCGTGCACCTCCAGCACTTCGCGCAGCGCGTACAGTTCCATGACCTCGCGGGTGGCAAACGCCCGCACCACCGCGCCCACGTTGCGCTTGCGCTCGACCACGCCCAGCAGCTCCAGCGCGACCAGCACCTGGCGCACCGCGTGCCGCTTCATGCCGAAGCGGGCCATCAGATCGTCTTCGGTCAGGCGTTCGCGCGGATGCAGGCGGCCGAAGACGATGTCTTCTTCCAGCGCGGCGACCGCCTGCGAAACGGCGTCAGGCGCTTGGGGGGGCAGGGCGTCGGGCGTGATGGCGTTCATGGGCTCGGGTCGGGCGGGCTACTTCTTGGGGACGGTGTCGTGCGTGACGCCGGCGCGCAGGAAGTCGAAGTCCACGCCCTGGTCGGCCTGCGTCACGGTCTGCAGGAACAGCTTGCGGTAGCCGCGGTCGGCGATGGGGCGCTCGATCGGCTGGGCCGCCATGCGGCGGGCCAGCTCGGCGTCGTCCACCAGCAGCGCGATTTCGCGCTGCGCGACCGACAGGCGGATGCGGTCGCCATTTTGCACGTAGGCCAGCGGGCCGCCAATCGCGGCCTCGGGCGTGACGTGCAGCACGATGGTGCCGGCCGCCGTGCCGCTCATGCGGCCATCGGAAATGCGCACCATGTCCTTGACCCCGGCGCGCGCCAGTTTTTTCGGAATCGGCATGTAGCCGGCCTCGGGCATGCCCGGCGCGCCGGTGGGGCCGATGCGCTTGAGCACCAGCACGTCGTCGGCGGTCACGTCCAGGGCTTCGTCGTCAATGCGGCGAGCCATGTCCTCGGCGTCTTCGAACACCACCGCGCGGCCTTCGTGTTCCATCAGCTTGGGGTTGGCGGCTGACTGCTTGATGATGGCGCCGCCCGGCGCCAGGTTGCCGCGCAGCACGGCCAGGCCGCCGACCGGGTAGATCGGGTTGGCGGCGCTGCGGATCACGTCCTGCGCGAAGGGGGCGGGGGCGTCGTCCAGTTCCTCGCCCAGGGTGCGGCCCGACACGGTCAAGGTGTCCAGGTGCAGGAACGGCCGCAGCTCGCGCAGCAGGGCCGGCATGCCGCCGGCGTGGTGGAAGTCTTCCATGTAGTGCTGGCCCGAAGGCTTCAGGTCGACCAGCACCGGGGTTTCGCGGCTGATGCGGTCCAGCCCGGCCAGGTCGATGTCGATGCCCAGGCGGCCGGCGATGGCGGTCAGGTGGACGATGCCGTTGGTCGACCCGCCGATGGCCAGCAGCACGCGCAGCGCGTTTTCGATGGCCTTGCCGGTCAGGATGCGGTCGGGCGTCAGGCGCGAGGCGGCCATGGCCACGGCGGTGGCGCCGGTACGCTCGGCCACGCGGACGCGGTCGGCGGTGACGGCCGGGGCGGACGCGCCGCCCGCCACCATCATGCCCAGCGCCTCGGTGATGCAGGCCATGGTGCTGGCCGTGCCCATGACGGAACAGGTGCCCACGCTGGCGACCAGCTGGTTATTGACGTCGGCGATCTCGGGCGCGTCGATTTCCTCGGCGCGGTAGCGGCCCCAGTAGCGGCGGCAGTCGGTGCAGGCGCCGACCCGTTCGCCGCGGTGCGAGCCGGTCAGCATCGAGCCCGTGACCAGCTGGATTGCGGGCACGCCGGCGGACGCGGCGCCCATCAACTGGGCCGGCACGGTCTTGTCGCAGCCGCCGATCAGCACCACGGCGTCCATGGGCTGGGCGCGGATCATTTCCTCGGTGTCCATCGACATGAGGTTGCGCAGGTACATGCTGGTGGGCTGCGAGAAGCTCTCGTGCACCGAGATGGTGGGAAAGTCCATCGGCAGGCCGCCGGCCAGCATCACGCCGCGCTTGACTGCTTCGATCAGTTGCGGCGCGTTGCCGTGACAGGGGTTGTAGCTGCTGCCGGTGTTGACGATGCCGATGATGGGGCGCGCGAGCGCGTCGTCTGACAAGCCCGCGCCCTTGATGAAGGCTTTGCGCAGGAACAGCGAAAAGCCGACGTCGCCGTAGTTGGTCAGGCCGCGCGCCACCCCGCGGGACTGGGCGCCATCGCTGTCGAAGGGGCCCTTGCCTGGCTTGCCGCCCTTGGTCTCGTCCGTCATTTTTCTTCCCGATAATATTATTGATAATCCAGGGGCATGATCATATCCACCCTTTGAAAGTCGCCGCAAGCGCTTTATAGGGGAAATTTTATTGATCTTTAAAACAGATCAGTCGATAGAAAAATTCTGATTCATCTATCAAGATTGGCCTCCTACACTGGCGCGGTTGACGAGCCGGGCGTCCCTTGCATTCCTATACTCATCCCGGCAGGAGACCCTACATGTCCGACCTGCGCCTGCGGCCTCGCCGCGCCTTGCTGCTTTCCCTGCTGGCCGTCTGTGCCGGCGCCGCGACCCCGGCGTTGTCTGCCGACGCATACCCCGACAAGCCCATTCGCCTGATCGTGCCGTACCCGCCCGGGGGGGCCACCGACGTAATCGGCCGCGTGCTGGCGCAGGAGCTGACGGGCGCGCTGGGGCAATCGGTGATCGTGGAAAACCGCGCGGGCGCGGCCGGCAACATCGGCGCGGACCAGGTGGCCAAGGCGCAGCCCGACGGCTACACGCTGCTGATGGGCGCGCTGACCAGCCATTCCATCAACGCCGCCCTATACCGCGGCCGGGTCACGTACGACGTGGAAAAGAGCTTTGCGCCGGTATCCATCGTGGGCACGGTGCCGCTGGTGTTCGTGGTCAATCCGTCGGTGCAGGCCAACACCCTGCAGCAGCTGATCGCGCTGGCCAAGTCGCGCCCGGGCTACGTCACCATGGCGTCGGCCGGCAACGGCTCGCCCCAGCATCTGGCCGGCGAAATGTTCAAGCGCGCCGCCGGCGTGGACATCCTGCACGTACCGTACAAGGGCAGCGGCCCGGCCATGACCGACCTGATGGGCGGCCAGGTGCTCAGCATGATCGAAACCGTGCCGGCCTCGCAGGCCAGCATCAAGGCCGGCAAGCTGCGCGCGCTGGCGGTCACCTCGCCGCAGCGCGTCGAGGCGCTGCCCGACGTGCCCACCGCCGCCGAAGCCGGGCTCAAGGACTTCGAGGTCAGCTCCATGTTCGGCATCGTCGCGCCCGCCAATACCCCGGCGCCGGTCATCGACCGCCTGAACGGCGAGCTCAAGAAGATCCTGGCCAAGCCCCAGGTCAAGGCGTCGCTGCTGGCCCAGGGCGCCATCGCCGAATGGACCAGCCCGGCCGATGCCCGCGCCCGCGTGTCGGCCGAATTGGCGCGTTGGACCAAGGTCATCGACGACGCCGGCGTCAAGCCGGAATAAGCGGATCGGAAATCAACGGGTGTCCATACGGTCACCCCATTGCGGCCCCCGGATACCGGCGGGCCGCTTTTTCACGTTCCACCGGGGGCGTTTTTGCGCGATTTGCCAAAAATAGTCACAAATTTTTGACGATATTGTTTGCGTGCGTTGCCGTGCCTCACGCAACGAGCTTGAAGACGGCGCGCGCCTGGGGAATCATTCATAGCGCGGGACGGGACGATGACAGGACACTCGCACGCGCATGTGAAATATTCCGCAATACAGCATCGACGGCCACCCGCCGGGTGGTTGACCCCAAACTGACTACACCGTAATGTGTTTCGCAGGCCTTCCTAGGACGGCGGGGGACACCAATGACTGAGACTCAGGACGAAAAATCGATCCTGTACCTGCATTTCGGTACGCCTAGCCCCTATTGGAGGCTGGCGGCCGATAGCGACGCGATCGAACTTTCCGCGGTCAAGGGCGCGACCAATATCGCGATGGCGCTGCAGCCCGAGCAGGCGCAGGCCATCCGCGCCCTGACCGGCATCACCGCCAGCCTGCGCATCGACATCAGCTTGTACGGCGATCCGCTACAGCTGCATCTGGTCGGGCGCAAGATCAACCCCGCCGAATGGGCCGGCACCGCGTCGGCGCACTCCGACACCGAGTCGGTCGCGCGCGATCTGGTCGAAGGCCTGTCGTTTGCCGAGACCGTGGTGTCCGAGGCCAACTCGGTCATCGTCATCGTCGACCAGCACGGCCGGGTGCAGCGCTTCAACAAGGTCAGCGAGGAATACACCGGCAAGCGCGAGCAGGATATTGTCGGGCGCAGCGTGTTCGAGATGTTCATGACCCGCGAAGAAGCGGCCGCCTCGCGCCGCAACATCGCCGAGTTCTACAAGCGCGGGCAGTCCTACGAGGTCGAGCGCCTGATCAACACGGTCAAGGGCCCGCGGCTGTTCCTGTTCCGCAACAAATTCGTCACCAGCGGCAGCGGCGAAAAGCGCGTCTACCTCATCTGCTCGGGCACCGACATCACCGAAGAGCGCCAGGCGCAGGAGCGCCTGCGGGTGCTGGCCAACACCGACATGCTGACCAACCTGCCCAACCGCCACGCCATCACGGCGCGGTTGCAGGCGGCGCTGGCCGACGGGCAGGGCGCGGGCGGCGGCGTGCTGTTCCTGGACCTGGACAACTTCAAGCGCATCAACGACCACTACGGCCACGGCTTCGGCGACCGCCTGCTCAAGTCGGTGGCGGTGGCCATTTCCAGCTGCCTGTCCGAAGGCCAGACGCTGGCGCGGCTGGGCGGTGACGAATTCATCGTGCTGCAGGAACAGGCGCAGGCCTGGCAATTGGAGGCCACCGCCGAACGCATCATCGAGCGCCTGCGCGAGCCGTTCCGCCAGGAGCTGATCGAGGTCTACACCAGTTGCTCCATCGGCATCGCGATGTACCCGGAGCACGGCGAAGACCTGGACAGCGTCGTGCGCAGCGCCGACATCGCCATGTACGTGGCCAAGGAGGCCGGCCGCCATACCTACCGCGTGTTCCAGCCCGAGATGGACCGGCGCAACGCCGACTACGTCTGGCTGGACACCAATCTGCGCAAGGCGCTGGCCGAAGGCCACCTGATGCTGTATTACCAGCCCAAGCTGGCCGGCCGCGGCGGCGACGTCGATGGGGTCGAGGCGCTGTTGCGCTGGCGCTCGCCCGAGCGCGGCTTGATCTGCCCCAGCGTGTTCATTCCCTACGCCGAGGAATCCGGCCTGATCTCGCAGTTGGGCGTGTGGGTGATGCGCGAGGCTGCGCGCCAGGCCGCGGCCTGGAAGCGCGACGGCCTGAACCTGCGCGTGGCCGTGAACATGTCGGCGCGGCAGCTGGACGACAAGGGCGTGGTCAGCGAATTCATGCGCGCGGTCAACGATGCCGGGCTGGACCCGTGCCTGCTGGACATCGAGCTGACCGAAAGCTGCCTGATCGAGGACGAGGTCGCGGCCATCGAGCTGATGAAGCAGTTCCGCCAGCTGGGCGCTCGGGTGCACCTGGACGACTTCGGCACGGGCTATTCGTCGCTGTCGCAACTGGCCCGCATTCCGCTGGACGCGATCAAGCTGGACGCCAGCTTCGTGCGCGGCGTGAATGAAAATCCGGTGTCGCAGGCGCTGGCCCGAGCCATCGTAGCGGTGGCGCGCACGCTGGAACTGAAGGTGATCGCCGAGGGCGTGGAGACCCAGGAAGAAACCGCCTTCCTGGATACCCTGGGCGTGGACGCCAAGCAAGGCTACCTGTACGCCAAGCCCATGCCCGCGGCGGAGTTCACCGCCTGGCTGGCGCAGCGCCGGCGGTTGCACCTGATCGCCTGACGGCGAGGTGGGCCGCGGGTCGGGGGGCGGTCTGCCCCCGTCCCGTTGGCCCGTCACGGCGGCCAGGCGCCGCGACGGACCGCCATCCTCAATGCATCGTGGCTTCCAGGACTGCCTCGGCGCCGCCCGACGCACGCCGGTTCTGCGCCATCACCAGCCGTTCCATATAGGCCCGGTCCTTCGGATCGATCATGAACGCGGCATCGACCCAATCCTCGGTAATGTCCATCAGCTCCGAACGGGTCAACTGCAGCACGCGTTGGCGCGCCCGGAGCATGGCACGCATGCCGTTCAGCTTGGGCCGCATCACGTCGATGAAGGTACGGGTGGCCTTGTAGGCGTCGCCCGGCTCGAACACCACGTCCACCAGGCCGCGGGCCTGGAACCATTCGGCGGTGTGCGATTCACCCGAGCCGATCAGTTCCTCGGCCAGCTTCATGCCCGAGCGCCGCGCCACCAGCGAATAGCCGCCCATGCCTGGGAACAGGTTGAAGGCCATCTCGGGAAAGCCCATGCGCGCGTTGTTCTGCGCCAGCACGAAGTGGTGCGCCAGCGCCGCCTCGAAACCACCGCCCAGCGCCGTGCCTTCGATCATTGCCAGTGACACCGCGCCGGTATCGAAGCCGCGCGTGGCCGCATGCACGCAGTCCACGCACGCGCGCGCATAGGCGCGCAGGGCCTCGCGCTTGCCGGTGCGGATGGCTTGGGCAAAGAAGTTCAGGTCGCCGCCCACGTTGTAGATCTGCGGCACCAGCGAGCCGGTGACCCAGAAGTCAAAGGGCAGGCCGGAATCCTTGGCGGCGCGCGCCAGGGTCATGATTTCGTCGATCAGTTCATGATTAAAGCAGGGGCGCGGCTGGGCGCGCAGCATCATCCACATGACGCGTCGTCCTTCTTCGTAGAACGCGGAGACTTGCTTCAAATTGCCTGCTGCGGTGAAGGGATGGCAATCCGGATGAATGAGTTGATTCATTAGCTTTCGTCCAATCGATCAAGGTGAGTCGGAGTACTGCGAGGCCAGCCTAATACAGCTGCCGCCCTGTCTCCCTCATGCAAACCTCGTTCGGCCGGCCAGAGTTCGCCGTAGTGCAAACATCCGAGTGATTGTTTTGAAAACGTTGCATTGGCGGCGCGGGTGTCATGCGCCTGGATGACGCGCGCCTCGTCAGTACGGATGAGGACCGTCGCGAATTCGCGAGTATCGGGCGGCCCGGGCGGTATGCGCCGGACTCATGCAAATGGAGGGGAGGCAGGGCGCGCTTCCGCAGCGGCCATTGGGACTGGCGCCTGGCCGTGCGTAACATTACCGACAAGGGCGATTACGCCTCGGCCACCAGCGCCGGGCAGATCCGGGTCGGGGAACTGCGGATGCTGGTGGCGACGGCACAGTACCGGTTCTGATCGGGGCCGCCATGGAAAGAAAAGCGGGCGCTTCGGCGCCCGCTTCTTTTTGGGGGGAGTTCGGCGAGTCAACGTTCGGCGCAGGCAGGCGCTAGTGACGAAATGCGCTCGCTTCTTTTAGCAGCTATGAAAAGGGTGCTCTATGTTGGCGATCGATGGCACATGGGCTGTGCCAACTTGACGGTTATTCGTTTATTGACGAAAATTGTATGTACCAGATTGATCACTACCTCACTGCCGACAAGCTCAAGAATCCCTATATGGTCTGGCTGCAGGGCTTGCGGAATACGTCGACCAAAATGGCAATCTTGCGCCGGGTTATGCGGCTGGAGAAAGGCAATTTTGGCGACCACCGCTTTTGCCGTGAGGGAGTCTGGGAACTGCGTATCGATGTGGGGCCAGGTTTTCGCGTCTATTACGCATTGACGGGACACCGCCTGGTGCTGCTGCTGGCTGGCGGCAATAAGCGGACGCAAGACGCCGATATCGCTTGTGCGGTGGCGTACTGGCGGGATTGGCAACGGAGAACAGACGATGAGAAGTAAGCCGAATGACCAGGCGATGGCCGAGATGTACCGCGATGACCCAGCCTTTGCGCTGGAACTGGTCAATCAAATTCTCGCGGATGGAGATCAGGAAGAATTGCTTATCGTGCTGCGCCAGATGGCGTTGGCTTTTGGGGGGATGCAGAGGGTCGCCGAACAGGCGCGGCTGAATCCGACCCAGCTTTACCGCACGTTGTCACCCAAAGGCAACCCCGCGCTGAGCAGTCTGCTCGCCATTCTCAGGGCGATGGGGCTGCGGCTGGCCGTGGCGCCCCTTGCGCAGGCGGCCCCCGCTCCTGTCCGAATGGGCTGAGGCCGTTTGCGCGCGTTACTGCGGCTCGATCTTCGCGTCGATCGCCCGCTGGGTCCAGATCTGGCGTTGCGATTGCGCAAACGCCTGGTGTTCGGCCAGCGTGTTGGGGGCAACCTGCATGCCCAGGGTTTCGAACTTGGCCACGCTGTCCGGTTCGCGCAGAATCCGGGCAATCTCGCGGTTCAGGCGCTCGACCACCGGAGCAGGGGTGTCTTTCGGGGCGGCCACGCCGACCCACACCACCAGGTCGAAGTTCTTGTAGCCCAGTTCGGCCAGCGTCGGCACGGCGGGAAAGTCCTTGGACCGGGTCTGACCCGTGAAGGCGATGCCGCGCAGCTTGCCGCTGTGCATGAATGACGTCACGACCGACAGGTCGGCGAACAGGTAGTCCACGTGTCCGCCCAGCAGGTCGGTGACGGCGGGCGGCTGGCTCTTGTAGGGCACGGCGTTGGCGGCGGCGCCGGCCACGCTGTTGAAGGTGGCGCCGGCGATCTGGCTGGTGGGCGAGCCGTAGGCATAGTTCAGCGGCTTGCTACGGGTAGCCTGCACCAGCTTGGGCACCGAGTCGTAGGGTGAGTCTTCGCGCACCACCAGCATCATCGGGATGGTGGCAATGCGGATGACGTGGATGAAGTCGGCGGTGGGGTCGTAGGGCAGCTTGCGGAACAGGGCCGGCGTGGCCGAGTGGGTCGAGCTGCTGGTCAGCACCAGGGTATAGCCGTCGGCCGCGGCGCGCGCGGCGGTGGACGAGCCGATGGTGCCCGAGGCGCCGGGCTTGTTCTCGATGACGATCGGCACGCCCAGGCGCGGGCCCAGTTTCTCAGTCAGGATGCGGGCGCTGGTGTCGGTGGCGCTACCCGGCGAGAACGGCACGACGATGGTGATGGGCTTACTGGGATAGGCGTCCTCGGCCTGCGCGGCGCCGACGCCGGCGATGGCGGCCAGGGTCAGGGCGCAGGCGGCGGCGAAGCCGCGCGGGCGGCTGCGGTCCGGAATTCGGGTCATGAAAGTCTCCTGTGTTTTTCTGCGGCCCGTCGCCGGCATGTCGGTCTGCCAGCACGCCGGCGTCAGGGCCTGCGCCATGATGCGGCCGCCCGGCTTATCCCAACAAGGGACTAATTTTCATAGACCTATTCCGTATGCCGATAAGTGCCTGGGTCCCATGAACGCGCGAAGGGGCCTCGCACGGGCCGATTGCGAGCGGCCCGTTTTCGTGTTGGGCGGTCCTACCCGTCCAGCGCCTCATGAAACCGCGTCGGGTCCGGCGCGGCTTCGCGCGCTTGCAAGGTCGCTTCCAGGCTGGCCAGGAAGGCGCCGGCCGCCAGCGGCAGGCGGGCACTGTGGCGCTGGATCAGCCAGAGCGCATGGCCGCGTTGGTCGGCGCCGCCGATAGGGGCGGTGCGCAGGCCCAGCTGACGGGCGAAGTCGCAGACGTAGCCGGGCACCACGGTGATGCCCAGGCCGGCCCGCACCAGGTTCAGCACCGACGTCAGCATGCCGGCCTCGATGCCGGACTGGAACTGCAGGTCCAGCTCGCCGCTGATCCGGTCCACGGCGCGGCGCACGCTGTAGACGTTGCGCAGCGTGATGTGCGCAAACGCAGCCAGGTCGGGCCAGCGCACGCGCTTCTTGCGCGCCAGCGGATGGTCGGGGGCACAGACGGCGTGCATGGCATCGCGGTAGATCACGCGCGCGGCGAGCCCGTCGCCGGCGATTTCGGTGGATACGATGCCGAAGTCGGCGCGGCCGTGGCGCACATGGTCGATGGTCTCGTCGGTGTTCAGCTCGAACAGGTCCAGCTTCACGCCCGGATGCTGGCGGTGATAGCGCGCGATCACATCGCCCAGCAAGCCCACCATCATCATCGGCGAGCACGCCACGCCGACCGCGCCGCGTTCCAGCGAGCGCAGGCCCGACATGCTGCGTTCGGCGGCGCGCACCGTGCCCAGGATTTCCTGCGCGTAGGCATAGAAGTCGGCCGCGCCCTCGCACGGCGTGACACTGCGGGTCGAGCGTTCGAACAGCGGCTGGCCGACCTCGGCTTCAAGCTCGGCGCACAGCTTGCTGACGGCCGATTGCGTGATGAAGGCCGCGCGGGCGGCAGCAGTGAAACTGCGCAACTCGTAGAGCGCGCAGAACGCGCGCAACTGCTTCAGGGTGATATTCATGGTCAGGATGGGCAGCGCCTATTGCGGACCGAGCATATCGCGATCCGCATCCTGGCGCGGCGCCAGGCTGCGGATCGATCCGGGCGTGCGGGAAAAACGCACCGGGATGGCCGGCGTGGTCAGGGTGCCTTCGGTGGGGTGCTCCACCCGCTGAAAGAAGCCCGTTGCGGCCAGGTGCGGGTCGTCGAACAGCATTTCCGGCGTATTGATGCGCGAATGCGGGATGTCCGCGTCAGCCAGCAGCGCGAGCCAGTCGCCGGTCGTGCGCAACTGGACGATGGCGGCCAGGTCGGCGTACAGCATATCGAAATGACGCGCCCGTGCCGGGGGACTGGCGTAGCGCGGGTCGGCGGCCAGATCGGCGCGGCCGGCCAGCGCAAAAAATCGCTGCCACTGCGCGTCGGTATAGGGCAGCAGCGCCAGATAGCCGTCCAGGGTGCGATAGGGCCGGCGCTCGGGCGACAGCACGCGCCGGTAGCCCATCTCGCCGCGCGGCGGGTCAAAGGTTCGCCCGCCCAGGTGTTCGATCAGTGTGAACGACACCAGGGTTTCGAACATGGGGACTTCGATCGCCTGGCCGCGGCCGGACTTCTCCCGTTCGTACAGCGCCATCGGGATGGCGTAGGCCAGGGTCAGCCCGGCCACCTTGTCGGCCATGATGGTGTTGATATAGGCGGGCGCGCCGCTGTTGCGGCCTTGCAGGTCCGCCAGGCCGCTCATGGCCTGGATGATGTCGTCAAAGGCGGGCTGCGCGGCATACGGCCCGTCCTGGCCGAAACCCACCGCCGAGCAATAGACCAGCCGTGGATTGCGGGCGCACAGGCTGGCGGCGTCCAACCCGGCACGCGCCAGCGCGCGAGGCCGCACGTTGGAGATGAAGACGTCGGCGTCGTCGATCAACTGCAGCAGGTGCTGCAGGTCAGCGGGATCCTTGGCGTTCAGGGTGACGCTGCGCTTGTTGCGGTTCAGGTTCAGGTAGACCGCGCCCATGCCCGGCGAGGCGGCCGGCACCGAAGCCCGGAACACGTCGCCTTCGGGCGCTTCCACCTTGATGACGTCGGCCCCCATGTCGCCCAGGATCTGGGTGGCGTAGGGCCCCATGCCGACCGAGGTCATGTCTACCACCCGCACGCCGGCCAGCGGGCCAGTCGCGGTGACGGCCGTCATTGCGCCTCCGGGGCGCGCTTGCGGGCCAGGAAGGGCGCCATGTGACGGCGCGGCTCGTCGGTGGTGAAGGCGGCGCCGAAGGCATCCACGCTGCGGTCCAGGCCGGCCTCGACGGTGGATGTTTCCCAATAGCGCAGCAGCGCCTTTTGCGAGCGCACGGCCAGCGGGCCGCAAGCGGCGATGGCGCCGACGGTGCGTTCGATCAGGTCATCCAGCGCCTCGGCCCCCGCATCGCACAGGAATTGCAGGAAGCCCCAGCGCAGCGCCTGCTCGGCGTCGACGGTGGCGCCGGTCAACAGCAGCCAGTTGGTGGCGCCCGGGCCGATCAGCGCCGGCAGCAGCACGGCGTGGATCACGGAGGGTATGCCCACATGCACTTCCGGCATGCCGAACACGCCGTCGCGCGACCCCAGGCGGATGTCGCAAGCCGCCGCCAGTTCCATGCCGGCGCCCAGGCAGAAGCCGGGCAGGCGGGCGATGGTGGGCACGGGCACGTCGCGCACCGCGTCGCACAGGTGGCGCAGGTTGGTGATGAAGGCGCGGCCGCCGGCCGGGTCCAGTTCGGCCATCTCATAGATATTGGCGCCGCCCACGAAGGCCTTGTCGCCGCTGCCGCGGATCACTAGCGCGCGGGCGTCGGTTTGCGCGGCGATCCAGCGCACCGCTTGCGTCAGGCCCAGGGTCACGGGCGTGGCCAGGATGTTCAGGCTCTTGGCGTCGTGGATCTGCAACGTGTAGACGCCGCGCGCGTCGCGCTGGATCAGGCTATGGGGAAAGGCGGGAATGGGGGGGCTCATGGCAAGTGTCTTCCGTGGAATCGTTGGCGTTGCCAGCCATCCTAGGCCCGGCCGTTGATCACGACAAACAAGTAATTTTCATGGAATAAGTCTGAGGTGGAATGAATCGGCCGGGTGGGGTTCGCGGTAATGGCGGCCCGTCCGCCGCGGGAGTAGTCTTGCGGCTACCCGGGCGGCGAGCCTGTTCCTGACGAGGTCAACATGGGTGCATGGTCAAGAATCGCGATGATCGCAAGCGTTGGACTGTTGACGGCTTGCGCCGCGCCGCCGCCCAAGCTGGCGGCCAACGAAAGCGTGCAGAAAGTGCCGGTGACCGTGGCGCTGGACAACGGCGGCATGGCCGCCGGCGATCTGGTCGTGACGGTGTTCACGCCCGCCGCACCGGGCAAGCACCCCCTGGTCGTGATCAACCACGGCCGGGCCGGCGACCCGGCCGGCCGCGCCAAGCTGGGCCGGGCGCGCTACGCAGCCGCGTCGCAGTTCTTCGCCGACGCCGGTTTTGTCGTGGCCGTGCCGGTGCGGCTGGGCTACGGCGTGACCGGCGGGCCAGACCTGGAGGGCAGCGGCCACTGCGCCGACCGGCGCTTCACGCTCACGTTCGACCGCGCGGCCAGCCAGATCGGGCAAGTGGTGCGGGCGATGGCGCAGCGCCCGGACGTCGACGCGTCCCATATCGTGGTGCTGGGCCAATCGGTGGGGGGCGGCTCGACCGTGGCGCTGGCGGCGCAGAACCCGCCGGGCGTGAAGGCGGCCATCAACTTCGCCGGCGGCGCGGGCGGCGACCCGGTGCGCTCGCCCGGCAAATCCTGCGGACCCGATCGTCTGCAGGCCACCTATGCCGCCTACGGCCAGACGACCCGCGTGCCGATGCTGTGGATCTACACGGAAAACGACCTGTACTGGGGCCCGGACTGGCCCAGGCAATGGGTGGCCGCCTATAACCAGGCGGGCGGCCATGCCACCTTCGTGCCGATGGGACCCGATGGCGAGAACGGCCACAGCCTGTTTACGCATTCGCCGCAGAAGTGGCAGCCCATAGTGGCGAAGTTCTTGCGCGAGCAGGGCTTTGCGATGCCGGCCGGCGGCACCGCAGCCCCCTGACAGGAATCAGCAACCTGCGGCGCCTCGGCGCCTACGCATATTGCGCCAGCCCGTTACCCAGCGACCAGTTCTCTTTCGCAACCTCTACCAGGTTCACGAATACATCCTCCGGGCGCATACCGGGGTTTTCGCCAAGCAGCGCGGCGATCCGCGCAAACAGCGCTTTCTTCTGTTCCAGGGTGCGGGTGTTATTGGCGGTGATCTGGATAAACACCAGGTCATCGCTGCGGGCAACGCCCAGGTAGGACTTCCCGTAGCGAAAGTCCGCCGCTTCATGCTGGGTCAGGGTCATGAACTGGTCGTCTTCGGGAACGTCGAACGTGTCACGCAGCGCCTGGTAGACGCTGTCGAAGATGGCCTGTCTATAGGCGGGCGTCTTGCCGGTGCGCATCGATATGTGAACGAGTGGCATAGCGGGTTATCTCCTGTTTGTGAGTGCCGCTCCATACTAATCATTCTGATACGATATGCGTATTTATTTCAATGATAATCATCTGAAATGACTACGCATGCGCTGGATCTGGATGCCGTGAAAGCCTTCGTCCGCATCGCCGAGCTTGGAAGCTTTACGCGGGCCGCGCAGGCCATGCAGACGACGCAGGCCGGAATCAGCCTGAAGCTCAAGCGGCTTGAAGAGCGGCTTGACCTCCGCCTGATCGAGCGCACGCCCCGTTACGTCGAGCTATCCGCCGCGGGGGCGATGTTCCTCGAACATGCGCGCGAACTGCTGGCGGCCCATGACCGTGCCCTGGCCGCATTTTCCAGCTCACGGCAGCGTATTACCGTAGGCATCAGTGACCACGTCGCGGGACCGGAACTGCCCGGCTTGATCGCGCGCATGAACGCGCAGGACCCCGAGTTGTTGGTCGAAATCCGGATCGGATCGTCCGGCGACCTGCTGCAAAGCTTCGACCGTCGCGAATTGGACAGCGTCATCGTCCGTCTGAACGCAGGCCGCGGCGACGGGGAGCTTGTCGCCGAAGAAAAACTCGGTTGGTTCGCGGCACCGGGCTGGCATTACCGGGCGGACGAACCTTTGCCGCTCGCCACGCTTGCCGAGCCGTGCGGGGTGCGTGCGCTGGCCGCGAGCCTGCTCGACACGGCGCAAGTGCCCTGGCGCGAGGTCTTTGTCGGTGGCGGCGTGGCAGCCGTGGCCGCGGCGGTGATGGCGGGGTTGGGCGTGGCCGCGCTGGCGCCGAGAATGCTGCCGTTCGGCGCCATGGATATCGGATCGAAACTGCGGCTTCCCGAATTGCCGCGGCTGCCGGTTCTGCTCCATACCCGAAGCAAGGACGCCAGAACGCGGGCCGCGCTGGCCGCGTTGTCCGCGGCGTTCAGGAGCGTGGTACGGGGATAGCCGACGGCATGTCCGTGCGCCGGGGGCGTCATCTGCCGGAAGGCACGCGTCCGACCTCCACCCACAGGCGGGTCATGACCACGTGCCTGACCAGATCGAATAGATGCGCAGGCGCGCTGGCCGGCACCAGCACGCGGCGTATCAGCGCCTGCAGGTCCACCCGCACGCAGGGCTGCTCGGCCGCGGGCGGGCGTCGCCGTGACAGCGTTCGCAGGCGTACGCGGCTTTCAGATGGCATGTCGATTTTCAGTTCGGCGTGCTCGGGCGCCAGCACGGCGTGATGCAACGCATCCAGCGTGGTGCAGACATAGACCGAACCCGGTTGCGCGGTCTCATCTTCGATCTGCCGCTTCCATTCCTGCGAGCCGACCAGCGTGGACGTCGAACCGTGTGTGGGCGGGTCAAAGCGCAGGTGGCTGAATTCGAGCAATTCGATGAACTCCACGAAGGCAAGTGCGCGCACCACGGTGAGCGTACCGCCGGGCGCATCGCCGTCCCCATGCCGCTTCAATCGTTTCATGAGACACCCTCCTTCAATTGAAAAGGGGGGCGCTCGTGGCCCCCCAGTTTCAGCGCGGCATCGCGACGCGATCAAGCTTGCGGCTGGACCTGCTCAAGCTCGCGAACTCTCTTTCGGTTGCGCACCGTCGAGAACACCAGCCAGATGGCTAGGGCCAGGATGGCGTAGACAAAGCCGGCGCTGATCGGGCGGTCGACGAACACGCTCATGCTGCCGCGAGACAGCAGCAGTGCCCGGCGGAAGTTCTCTTCGACCATCGGACCCAGAACGAAACCCAGCAACAGGGGCGCGGGCGAGAACCGCAGCTTCAGGAACAGATAGCCCACCAGGCCAAGCGCCAGCACCATGCCCACGTCGAACAGGTTGTTGTTCGTGCTGTAGACGCCGACGCACACAAAGAACAGTGCGGACGGGAACAGATACTTGTAGGGCACTTTGAGCAGCCTGGCCCACATGCCGATCAGCGGCAGGTTCATCACCACCAGCATGATGTTGCCGATCCAGAAGCTGGCGATCAGCCCCCAAAACAGATCGGCATGTTCGGTGACCATCTGCGGACCGGGCTGGATGCCATGAATGATCAGCGCGCCCAGCATCAGGGCCATGACCGAGTCGCCGGGAATGCCCAGGCTCATGGTGGGAATGAAGCTCGTCTGAGCCGCCGAGTTGTTGGCCGCTTCCGGACCCGCCACGCCTTCAATGGCGCCGTTGCCAAAGCGCTTGGGCGTCTTGGACACGCGCTTTTCCACTGCGTAGGACATGAATGATGCAATGGTCGCACCCGTGCCCGGCAGGATGCCCAGAATGGCGCCGATGGCGCTGCCCCGCGCGATCGGCATCGCCGATTTCCTGATGTCGCCCGGCTCCGGCCGTACCGACATCTTGGGCCCGCCGCCCACGGTCGTTGCCTTGCCGATGCGATTGACGTTGGCAAAGAAGTCCGCCAGTCCGAACAGGCCCATGGCAAGCGCCACCAGCGGCACGCCATCGCTCAGTTCGATGACGCCGAAGCCGTAGCGGATGGTGCCGGTGTTGACATCGGTGCCGACCACGCCCAGCAGCAAGCCGAGAAAGACCATGGCGATGCCCTTGATGGCAGAGCCCTTGGCCAGCGTGGCGCCGGCGAACAGACCCAGCATCATCATCGAAAAATACTCCGCCGGGCCAAACTGGAATGCCACTTCGACCAGCAGGGGCGAGAACAGGATCATGATGATGATGCCCACGCTGGCGCCGACGAACGAGGCCATGACCAGCATGAACAGTGCGGATCCCGACTTGCCTTGCCGGGCCAGCGGATTGCCGTCCAGGCACGTCACCGCGTGGGACGGCGTGCCGGGCAGGTTGAGCAGAATGCAGGTAATGCCGCCGCCATATTGAGCGCCGTAGTAGATGCCGGCCAGCATCATCAGCGCGGCGACCGGCGTCATCGCGTACGTCAGCGGCAGCAGAATGGAAATGGCCGCCAGCACGCCCATGCCCGGCAGGACGCCGATCATGTTGCCCATGAAGACGCCAAACAACGACCACAGCAGGTTGTCCCACTGCAACGCCACGGAAAAGCCATGCAATACGTTATCGAACAGATCCATTTCCTACCCCCAGCGCAACATCGGAAACTGCAGTTGCAGCGCCCATGAAAACACCACCGCGCCGAACACGGTCATCGCAAGCGCGAGGATGGCGGCCGATTTGACGGAGTTCGACGTATCGCCAAGTGCCGAGACAAACACCAGCGCGAACGTGGCCGGCAGGAATCCCAGGAAATTGCCCAGGAGAATGAACAGCGCGATGCCTGTCGCGATGCACGCCATGCCGCGCACGCGGTCACGGCGCGTCGGTTGCGGCAGTTGTTCCTCGATCAGTTCGTCCTGCACTTCGTCAGGGTCCGGGCTGAGCGGGATCAAAATGCCTAGCGCAACGAGAAAGCAACCGACCATCATCGGAAAGTAGCCCGGACCCATCCGAGCCAGTTCTCCAATGTTGTACGACGTTGCTTCAAAAATGGTGAGCGCGCCGCACAGGGCGATGAACGCACCGCCCCATAGATCGCGCTTTCTGGAAAATATGGTGCTGCCCACGGCTTGCCCCCTGTCTGTTGTCGATATGCTCCGGCCTGCGCGATGTCGCAAGCCGAAGGAGGGGCACTTTAAGGAGGGGGCCTTGCAATCTGCTTTCACGGTTTGGCGCGCATCCTACGGGAAAACCAGCAACCGGGAACGCGGCTGTTCGCACGCGTGAACAGATATGAACAGCGGTTCACTTTCGATGTTCACAAACGTGAACATCGAAGCCGATTTTTGCGCTTGAATGCGGCCTGGCATGAAATTTTCCCGGGCACCTGGCATTTTCCATTTCTTGCAAATGCGGGGCCGAGTCGGCCAAGGCATAATCGCCCTTTTGTCGTGTCGAACGCGCCGCCATGCTCCGTCTTTCCCTCACCGCGCGAATTCCGCTTGCAGTCTCTTTGCTGTTTCTGGTGATCTCCGCCGCGCTGATCTCCTTGGCGCTGCATGGCGTGTCGCGGCAGTTCGACAGACAGGTCGCCAATCTGGGGCAGGTATATCTGGACGGGCTGTCGGCGGCGATCCTGCCCGCGGTGCGGGCCGGCGACCGCGCGCAGATGGTCGATGCGCTCAACCGTGCGCTGGATACGCACCTGGGCGTGGTCGACCGCACGCTAGCCGTGGTCACCGCCGATCATCGCCTGCTGGCGCACGTGGCGCGCTACCCCGAGGTCGAGGCGATTCCGCTGGCATCGTTCGCAGAAACGTCCGGCACGCTCGTCAGCCTGCGTTCGGAAGGGGTGTGGACGTGGCGCTTGCTGGACGACGCGCGGCCCGCGCTGGGCACCTTGGTCGCCAATCTCGACGTCAGTGATTTTCTCAGGCAACGCCAGGAGCTGGCCTGGGAATTGGGCCTGGTGGGCCTGGCGATCAGCCTGATGGGGGCGGTGCTTTGCTTCGGCATGGCGCGCCGGCTTCAACGCCCGATCATTTCGCTCACCGAGGCCCTGCGCGCCGGGCCGGAAGATCGCCTGCGTCCCATGAAGGTGGCAACGTCCGACCCCGAGCTGACGGAACTGCTGTCGGCGTACAACTGGATGGTTGAAAGCGTATTGCAACGCGAGGCGCTGACCGAACGCAATGCGCGCATCGAGCGCGAGGCGGTGCTGGGGCGGATGTCCGCGGCGCTTGCGCACGAAGTGCGCAACCCGCTGGGCGGGCTGCGTACCGCCGTGCAGACGTTAAGGCAATTCGGCGAGCGCGGCGATGTGCGCACCGAGTCGCTGGACTTCATCGAGCGGGGCGTCGAAGCGCTGCAGGCCGTGGTGGACGCCAGCCTGCGCACGTTCCGCCCCGGCGCCGCCTTGTTGCGCGAAGAAGATATCGCCGATATCCGACTGATGGCCGGCGCGCAGGCCAGCCGGGGCGGCGTTCGTGTCGAACTGCATTGTGAAGGCATGGGGGAGCGCCGGCTCGCGCTGCCCGCCAGCGCCGTCCGGCAGGTATTGCTGAACCTGGTGCTCAACGCGATTCAGGCGTCCGCGCCCGGCGAGCTGGTGCGGGTGTGCGCGCGCGCGCGAGCCGATGCGCTGACGCTGCACGTGATCGATGCCGGCAGCGGCTTGCCCCCCGCCGCTCGCCGCGCCTTGACAGGGGGGGCGAGCGATGGCGAGGGCATGGGGTTGGGCATTGTTGCGGATCTGATAAAAACGACTCAAGGCCGTCTGCGCGTCACGCGCTTGGCTGGCGGCACGCGCATTTCGGTGCGCTTGCCCTTTGGTGCATGGGAAGAAGCGGCTTGAACGACATACAGGTATTGCTGATCGAGGACGATCCCCTGCTGGGCGCGGCGCTGTTGCAGCGCTTGCGGCTGGAAGGCATTAGCGCGCAATGGTTGCAAAGCTGCGCGCAGGCCGTCGAATTTTTTCGCAGGACGCGCATGCGGCCGGCGTTCCTGCTGGCCGACATCCGGCTTCCGGATGGCTCGGGGGAAGATCTCTACCGGCGTCTGATTCCTCATCTGGCCAACACCACCGTGGTCTTCGCCACGGCCTATGGCGATATCGCCCAGGCCGTACGGCTCGTCTCGGCGGGCGCGAATGATTACCTGACCAAGCCCTACGACACCGACGCGCTGGTGGCGCGGATACGGTCGGTCATTGCCGCGCAGCCTGCCGGCCAGCATGACGAGGTCCTGGAAAACCCCTTCGCCATCCACGACGAGACCTTTCCGTTGGCCCAGGAGCTGGAACGCCTTGCCGCCAGTTCCCTGCCGGTGCTGCTTGAAGGCGAGACGGGCTCGGGCAAAGACCGTGCCGCGCGCTACATGCATGCGCGCTCGGCCTACAGTGCCGGCCCTTTCGTTGCGGTCAATTGCGCCACATTGGCGACGGACCTTATTGAAAGCCTGCTGTTCGGACACCTGAAAGGGGCATTCAGCGGCGCCAGCGCGGCGCGCGAGGGTTTGTTTTCCCAGGCCGCGGGCGGCACGCTCTATCTCGACGAAGTCGCGGAATTGACCCCTCGGGCGCAAGCCGCGCTATTGGGCGTGTTGGAGAACGGCCAATATCGTCCCCTGGGCGACAGCGTTGCGCGCCAAACGCATTGCCGGATACTGGCCAGCACCTGCGCGGACTTGCCGGCGATGATGGCGCAGGGCGCGTTCCGGGCGGATCTGTTCTACCGGCTGGCCGTGGCAAGGGTCGCGGCCCCGCCCTTGCGGCATCGGCCCGGCGCGCTGCCCGGCCTGGCGCGCGCCATCCTGGCCGCGCAGTCTGCTCGCGGGGCTGCACTGTCGTCCGATGCGCTTCAGGCCATGCTCGGATACGCCTGGCCGGGCAATGTGCGCGAACTGAAGAATCGTATCGCGCGTGCGGTGGTCATGACGAACGACGCCACGGTGCAAAGCGGCGACCTCTTTCCCGAGAGCAGGCTTGTCGAGAAGCCTGGCCTGGCGGCCACCCGCCTTGATGCCGAACAGCGCGCCATCCAGCAGGCCATTGCCGACGCCGGTGGCCATATGGGCCAGGCGGCCCGGCTGCTCGGCATTTCTCGTACCACGCTATGGAAAAAACTGCGCGCCGCGCGGGACGAATCCGGCGCGAGTGGGGACTGATTCTCCGGGCCGGCACTGTCACGGACCGTGGACGAAAACGCAGCATTTCGTGCCCGGGGAACGGCCATGCCGGGATTCTTCACGGCATGGCGTCGCCCGTCGCAAGCTCGAAACCCTCGTCAAGCCATCCGGTGATTCCGCCGATCATCACCTTTACCGGCCGCCCCAGCTGGGCAAACCGGAGCGCGCCACGTGTCGCGCCATTGCAGTGCGGCCCGGCGCAGTACGTGACGAAGAGCGTATCGGCGGGATAGTCCACGAGCTTTGATTCAACGATCTTGCCGTGCGGCAGATTCAGCGCGCCCGGTACATGGCCCTGCGCGAACAGCGCGGGGCTGCGGACATCCAGCAGGACGAAACCGGGGGCGCCGCTGGCGAGCGCGCTGGCGACATCGGAACAATCGGTCTCGAACTGCATCGCCGCACGGAAGTGGGCAAGCGCGGCTTGGCTGTGGGCGGCGGGGATCGCGGTGACGGCGTTGTCGGTCGACATGGTTGAGCTCTGCATGAAGGGTTCGATGAAAAGGTGCCTGGAAAACAGCTCCAGGTGCCCCATTCTGGCGGCCGGCCCCAATCCGCACTAGTGGCGTAATCGCCATTATTCGGTAATATCACGCCATGAATAATCATCTTGTCGTCGCGCTGGCCTACGACCGGCTCTGTACTTTCGAATTCGGCTGCGTGACGGAACTGTTCGCGCTCGAACGGCCGGAGCTCGACGTCGATTGGTATCGCTTCGCGGTGTGCGCAGGCGAGCCGGGTCCCTTGCGCGCCGCGGGCGGCATTACAGTCGCCGCGCCTTACTCGCTCAAAATGCTCGATCGCGCCGATACGATCGTGGTGCCCGGTTGGCGCGATGCCGAAGAATTGCCGCCCGAGCCGTTACTCAAGCGCATCCGCAAGGCCTACCAGCGCGGGGCGCGGCTGTGCTCGATCTGCTCCGGCGTGTTCGTCCTGGCCGCGGCCGGCGTGCTCGACGGCAAGACCGTGACCACCCACTGGCAATACGCCACGGCACTGCAGCGGCGCTATCCGAAAGTGCGCGTCAAGCCGGACGCGCTGTACGTCGACGAAGGCCAGGTCATCACGTCAGCGGGTTCCGCGGCGGGGCTGGATATGCTGCTGTACCTGGTCAGGCGCGATTACGGCAGCGCCGTGGCGAACCGGGTGGCGCAGCGGCTGGTGGTGGCGCCGCACCGGGAAGGCGGCCAGGCGCAGTTTGTGCCGCGCCCCATGCCACAGGATGAAAGCGGGCGCTTGACGAAGTTGATGGACTGGATGCGCCAGCATCCTGCCTTGCCGCATACGCTGCGCTCGCTTGCGGAACGCGCGGCGATGAGCCCGCGTACCTTGCAACGGCAATTTCATGATGCCACCGGCATGGCGCCGTATGAATGGCTGGTGCGCGAACGGGTCGCAGCGGCCCGCGAGATGCTTGAAGCGCAACCGTCTTTGCCGATCGGCCGGATTGCCGAGTTGGCGGGGTTTGGGTCGGAGGAGTCGATGCGCAGGCACTTCCGGCGGATTGTGCTGACGAGTCCGGCCGCCTATCGGGAGAAGTTCGGCCGATTCAGCGCGCCGGCAGCAGATATTTCAACCCCTGCATGAAGCCTCGTGGTGCGACGGTGAGATGATCCTCGTCGTTCAGGACCACTGACTTCAGTTTCAGGCCAGGGTACTTTCTGCTTTGCAGCGCGGTTTCCAACGCCCGGTTGTCGGCCACCATGTCCACCGTCTGGTTATAGCGTCGATCACCTTTGCGTAAGGCCTCGTAGGCGCCGACATAAAGATAGACATTCGCCTTCAGGTCCTGATGATGCTGGGCGTAGCTCGCCTCGAGCTTCAGGGCATGTCGCTTGTCGTACCAGAGAGACGGGCTGCCGAGGATATAGCTGTTGAACAAGCCTGGCTCGGTGAAAAGGATCTGCGTCCCAAGCAGCGCGCCGTAGGAGTGGCCCAGGAAGATGGCTCTGGCAGGGTCCGTCCGGTAGCGACCGTTGATGAAGGGCATGGCCTGATCGCGCAGATATTGTTGATAGAACTGCGCCTGGCCATGGATTGAACCGGGTGGGGCCGTACTGGGGCCGTTTGGTGTCGGCGTGTAGTCACGCTGGCGGCTGACACGGCCGTCCTCGCCTTTTCCATAGGACAGGCCGACGAGAATGAATTCCTCGACCTTGGGCCCTTCAACATTCAGGCGGCGCGCGAGTTGGCGGATGACGGGGAAGGCGTAGTCGGCGTCGGTCACATACAGCACGGGGTAGCGTCGCTGCGGCTGACTGGCATAGGACGGCGGCAAGGCAACGAAGACCTGGTAGCCGCGTCTGGAGACGGGATCGGGCACGTCCCATACCTCGGAGTCGGCGATCTCGTAGGGATGCCCGTTACCGGACTGCACCTTCGGCGTCGAAGCGGCCTGGGCGTGCGTCGCAGGGATAAAGGCGCCCAAGCTGGTCATCAGGGCGATCAACAGACCACGGGAAAAACGTCGATGCATGTGGATGCTTGGTCGGTGGGTGCCGTACCGGGCACAGGGGCATGATCCGGTTCTATGAAGAGCGGCGCTGCTGGCGCAGCGGCAAGGCTGGATATCCTAACGGATTCGAGCGCAACGCGCCCCTGCCGATGCCGCTGGCGCGCAGCGCGCGGCTACCGAATCAGGCGATGCCCCCGTTCGCACGCAACACCTGGCCGTTGATCCACCCTCCATCCTGGCTGGCCAGAAACGACACCACGCCCGAAATATCCTCCGGCTGCCCCAGGCGTTCCAGCGGCGGCATCTTGGCGAAATGTTCGATCAGTTCGGGGCTCTTGCCTTTCCTGAACAGGTCCGTGGCGACGGGGCCGGGGGCCACGGCGTTGACCGTGATGTGGCGGCCGCGCAGCTCCTTGGCGAACACGCGGGTGAAGCTTTCGACCGCGGCCTTGCTGGCGATGTAGAGGCCGTAGGTGGGCATGTTCAGCGCCAGGGTGGTGCTGGAGATGTTGACGATGCGGCCGCCGTCGGCCAGCCGGGTGCCGGCGACGCGCAGCGTGTTGAACGTGCCGCGGGTATTGATGTCGAACGTCTGGTCGTACTGCTCGTCGGTGGTGTCGGCCAGCGTTTGCAGCGTGAGCACGCCGGCGTTGTTGACCAGGACGTCGATGCGGCCCAGATCGGCTTCGACCTGGTCGAACATGGCGCGCACGTCGGCGGCCTTGGACACGTCGGCGCGCACGGCGGTGGCGCGGCCGCCGGCCTGACGGATCTCGGCGGCCAGGGCCTCGGCGTCGGCCGCGCTTGAGGCGTAGTTGATGGCGACGGCAAAGCCGTCGGCGGCCAGGCGGCGCACGATGGCGGCGCCGATGCCGCGGGATCCGCCGGTAATCAGGGCAACGCGAGGGGACGGGGTGTTCATGAGGTTCTCCGAGAGTGGCTGGAACGAATCATGGACTATTCCAAACCAAAGATAATTATCCTATTTTTGCTAACATAATTTCATTTGCATTAATAATAAGGGCCGCGCATGGATCGCTTCCAGGAAATGCAGGTGTTTGTGCGTATCGCCGAGCGGCGCAGTTTTTCCCAGGCGTCGGAAGACCTGCAGATTCCCCGTGCCACGGTCACCAACCTGATCAAGCGCATGGAAAAGCGGCTGGGCGCGCGCCTGCTGGAACGCACCACGCGCCAGGTGCGGCTGACCCATGATGGCGAGGCCTACTACCGGCGCTGCGTGCGCCTGCTGGCGGATCTGGAGGAGGCCGACGGCGCGTTTCTGAACACGGCGCCCAAGGGCCTGTTGCGGGTCAATGTGCAGGGCACGCTGGCGCGGGTGTTCGTGGTGCCGGGCCTGCCGGCGTTCCTGGCGCGCTATCCCGACATCGTGCTGCACCTGGGCGAGGATGACCGCCTGGTGGATCTGGTGCGCGAAGGCGTGGACTGCGTGCTGCGCGCCGGCACCCTGCAGGATTCGTCGCTGGTGGGGCGCCAGATCGCGCTGATGCCGCAGGTCACCGTGGCCAGCCCCGCCTACCTGGCGCGCCATGGGGTGCCTGCCAGCCTGGACGATCTGGCCAATCACCTGGCGGTGGATTACCTGTCGTCGTCCACCGGCCGCAGCCTGCCGCTGGATTTCATGGTGGAGGGGCGCAATGTGCTCGTGCGTCCGGCCGCCGTGGTCAGCGTGACGGGCGCCGAACTGTATACCAGCGCGGCGCTTGCCGGGTTGGGCCTGGTGCAGGTGCCGCGCTACCGCGTGGCGGGCGATCTGGCGGCCGGGCGCCTGGAAGTGGTGCTGCCCGACCTGCCGCCCGCGCCGATGCCGGTGTCGGTGCTGTATCCGCAGCACCGCCAGGTGTCGGCGCGGGTGCGGGTGTTCAGCCTTTGGCTGGCCGAGCTGTTCGGCCAGGCCTTCGGTCAGACGATGCCGGTCAGGTAGTACACCGCGATCACCAGGAAGACGGACAGCGTCGAGATCAGGGTGATGGCGAAGATGTCGCCATAGGACTGGCGGTGGGTCAGGCCGGTGACGGCCAGCAGGGTGATGACGGCGCCGTTGTGCGGCAGCGTGTCCATGCCGCCGCTGGCCATGGCGGCGATCCGGTGCAGCACCTCCATGGGAATGCCCGCGGCGTTGGCACTGTCGATGAAGGTCTGCGCCATGGCCGCCAGTGCGATGCTCATGCCCCCGGACGCCGACCCGGTGATGCCCGCCAGCGAGGTCACCGCCACCGCTTCGCCTACCAGCGGATCGGGGATGGCCTTGAGCGCGCCGGCCACCATCAGAAAGCCCGGCAGCGCGGCGATGACGCCGCCAAAACCATATTCGGCGGCGGTGTTCATGGACGCCAGCAGGGCCCCGGACACGGCGCTCTTGCTGCCCTCGGCGAAGTGCGCCCTGATGCTGGAAAACGAAAACGCCAGGATGGTGAAGATGCCCGCGATCAGCGCGCCCATCACGGCCCACAAGGCCACCTGGTCGGCGGCATTGACGGGCAGGGGCTGAGGCAGGCCGGGCAGTTCGACCTGGGCCCCGGCGGGGTACCAGCCCGGAATCCAGCGGGTCAGCAGGAAGTTGACCACGCCCACGACCACCAGCGGCAACAGCGCCACCAACGGATGGTGTTCGCGTCCGTCCGGCGGCGTGGCCGGTTCGTTGCGCAGTTCGGTGCCGTAGGTTTCGCCCGCCGCGGCGGCGCGTTTGCGGCGCCATTCCAGGTAACTGATGCCGGCCGTCAGCGTGAAAGCCGAGCCGATCAGCCCCAGCCAGGGCGCGGCCCAGGTGGTGGTCTCGAAGAAGGTGGTGGGGATGATGTTCTGGATCTGCGGCGTGCCGGGCAGCGCGGTCATCGTGAAGGTGAACGCGCCCAGAGCGATGGCGCCGGGCATCAGGCGCTTGGGGATGCCGCCCTGGCGGAACATCTCGGCCGCGAAGGGGTAGACGGCGAACACCACCACGAACAGCGACACGCCACCGTAGGTCAGCACGGCGCACACCAGCACGATGGCCATGATGGCGCGTTCGGCGCCGATCAGCCGCAGCACGGCCTGCACGATGGCGCGCGAAAAGCCCGACAGCTCGATCAGCTTGCCGAACACGGCGCCCAGCAGGAAGACGGGGAAGTAGAGCTTGGCGAAGCCCGCCATGCGCTCCATGAAGATGCCCGAGAACACGGGCGCCAGCGCCGATGGGTCTGTCAGCAGCACCGCGCCCATGGCTGCGATGGGCGCGCAGAGAATCACGCTGTAGCCTCGATACGCCGCCAGCATCAAGAACGCCAGCGCCGCCACCACGATAAACAATCCGGTCATCCGGTACTCCTGGAATGAAGGGTTAAGGGGTGTGGAGCTACACCTTAACCGATCGATCCGGCCGGCCGGTTGACACGGGACAGGCTGCGCGGCGCCAGGCCGCGCGGCCTTGGCACGCTCAGTAGGTGGCGCGCAGCGTCAGCATCAGGTTGCGCGGTTCGCCATAGATGCCGTAATAGCTGGACGGCACCCGCGCGTAGTAGCTGCGGTCAAAGACGTTGTTCAGCGTCAGCGTGGCATCCAGATTGCGATTGACCTTGTAGCCGATCTGCGCGTCGACCACGGCGTAGCCGCCTTGCCACGAGACGTTGTTGCGGCTGGTGCGGCTTTGCGTACGCACGCCGCCGCCGACACGCCAGCCCGGCAGCATGTCGGGGGTAAAGCGGTAGGTGGTCCAGATCTTGAACAGGTGCTTGGGCGTTTCGGGATTGACGATCTGGCCTTCCTGCGTGGGGTCCGACAGATAGCGGGTCTGCAGATAGGTATAGCCGGCGTACAGGTCCCAGTTGGGCAGCAGGCGGCCGGTGATTTCCGCTTCCACGCCCTGGCTCTGCGCTTCGCCCTGGGCCAGGTAGCGGCCGGGGTGGGCATCGTCGGCCACGGCGCGGTCCTTGTCACGGATGCGGAACAGCGCCAGCGAGGCGTTGGCCGCGCCATCCAGGAATTCGCCTTTCAGGCCGACTTCGTACTGCTTGCCGGTGCGCGGCTTGAGCGGCTTGCCGTCGGCCGTCATCTGCCAGGCTTCCGAGAACGCGTAGACATCGGCGTAGCTGGCGTAGGCGGACAACCATGCGTTGAGCTGGGCGACCGCGCCGTAGTACGGCACGAACTTGCGCACCTCGGGGTCGCGGCGGGTGTCGCCCGAGGCGGGCAGGGTCGGCTGCGTGGCATTGCGGTACCAGCTCTGGCGTCCGCCCACGATCAGGGTCAGCGGGTCGGCGACGTTCAGGCTCAACTGGCCATAGATGCCCATCTGGCTGGACTTGGATTCGTTGCCCGAGGTGTAGGGCACCTCCTGGTAGGGCACGTCGATGTCGCGGATCGAGACGCTGTCGATGCCGGCGCCGCCGGAACGGCTGTCCTGGCGGCGTTCGGCGTAATTGGCGCCGATCATGGCCTGGTGGGTGCGGCCGAACAGGCTGAACGGCCCCGAGGCGTGCGTGTCCATGCCCAGCCAGCGGATCTTGTCTTTCTGCGATTGCAGCCAGTATGCGGCGGTGTCGTCGGCGGGATTGACCGGGCCGTCGATGTAGCCATAGCGGCTGTCCAGGTCGGTCGAGCGGTAGTTCATGGACACCTGGCCGGTCCAGCCGTTGGCGAAGCGGTGGCTCAGTTCCGTATAGATTTCCGACAGGGTGGTGTCGCCGCGCGCCCAGTCGGTGCCATAGAAACCCTTGCGCGACGCATCGACGAACTTGCCGTTCGAATAGATCGACAGGCCGTAGTCGAAGGGCGCCATGCGCTGGCGCTGGTAGGCGGCCGACAGCGTGAGCGTGGTGTTGGCCGTCAGGTCGAATG
>NZ_JAELTJ010000495.1 GCF_016428805.1 Achromobacter sp. ASV32 | reverse complement strand
GCCTGAGAGGCTCTCACGAATTACCAAATACGGTTAAAACACCGGCAAGAGCTTCAGGCCCGATGTTCACGGATTACCAGTTCTGGCAAAAACACGGCGATGATGATCAGAGCTGCAGGCTGAGGCCGGATGCAAAACTCATGCGCACATGGCGTGGATACCAAACGAATATGACAAATCACTAATGCGAATGCAAGGCAGAAACAGCCTAGAGCTGAGATGGGTCCCTGGTAATACTACCATTGTTTTATTGACATTATGAGCTCCCGCGCATGCCACGGGGCACGCGTCAGCCTAGGCTACGAAGCTGCAGTGCCGGGTAACGACAGCATTGAGGGAAATGGCATTTCACTTGAAATTCAGCGGTAGCTTTTCGAGCTTTGGCTCACCATGAGCTTTCGACTTTCCAACCTCTACGTGGGCGTAGCCAATCGGGGACGAGAGACC
>NZ_JAELTJ010000494.1 GCF_016428805.1 Achromobacter sp. ASV32 | reverse complement strand
CTACATGGGCGAGAGTTAACGGTTGCTAAGCACCATCGGTCTCGTTTATGCATTCTGTTTCAACGGTCCGCACATTTTAAGCGTGCCGTACCCTGAATTGTGCTCGTTGTAGATTGCTCGTCGCCTGCGTCATCGACAGGACAGTGATGATGCCAATGTAGACAATAGGGAATCGCGGCACTCGCAGCGAAGCGACACCTCGGAATAGCGTGACGGTGTGTGCGGGGACGAGCTGGCTAAAGGACCCGAGGAAAGCCATCTGTAAAGAGAGACCGACCCGGAAAGAACGGTAAGGCTTCATTAAAGCAATAACGGTTAGCGTTGCGCTCCAGTGCATGGTACCGTCTCATCAAGGAACAGTACTCACGTGAATCGTTCGCTCTTGGTCAGAGTAAAGAAGGAGATCATGGTGGCAAACGCCAGAAGGACGAGAAACTTGGCCAGGTC
>NZ_JAELTJ010000493.1 GCF_016428805.1 Achromobacter sp. ASV32 | reverse complement strand
CGGCAGCGTCAGATGTGTATAAGAGACAGGTTGTGACTAAACGCTTGAACCGAGAGCCACTGTGCATTGTGGACGCTCCTCTCATCGTCCTCTTTTAGTCCTGTGTATGTATTCCATACTTGCTCGTCGTTCCACAGAACTGTGATACCATGGAACTCAGGCGGTACATTAGCTCGTAAAACGGACTGATAGGTCTCAGCGTCGTCAAAAATTCGGGCGTCGCTATCTTTTGAGTGGACAAGAAGGAATACCTCGTACTCGCCGCCAGACTTCAGGGCCAGCTCGCTGATCAGCGCCCGAATGGTTTGCTTATCGTTCTCAGTGTACTCAAACCCCGTATATGAACGCAGCAATACAGCTGTGCGCTGCTCCGCGACAAATTGTGTATGGTGCTGAACAGAATGGTTCGAATCAGGAACCTGTAAAGTTTGCTGCGTCACATTGAAC
>NZ_JAELTJ010000492.1 GCF_016428805.1 Achromobacter sp. ASV32 | reverse complement strand
GACGAGCGGTTCCCAAGCTGCTTCAACTTCAACCAGTGCGACCGACGACAAGGGCGGATCTGGCGAGTCTGAGACTTACCTCGAAAGGCTGCGATCTGAAGCTTCCAAACGACTCAAAGACCTTCAGCAGGCCGAAGACGCCGCTGATGAGGCACTATTGCGCTTTGGTTCGAACGTCCGAGACTTTTTGCGCGATGCTATTAGCGTCGCACCTCCCGACAATACCGAGCAAGGGAGTACTGTTCTGTTCGAAAGTAAAGATTCTTCTGGAAAGCGAGTTATCCACACATCCAGGTTTGATGCTCAGCTGCACGTCATTCATACTTCTACCGAAAGCTTAACGAAAGATCCAACCGGCCCTGAGTATGAGCAGTGGGTAAAGGATTTCGATGTCGAGAAAAAGACCGCCGATATAGCCAATGACTTGGAAAAATACCCTGACTTGCGC
>NZ_JAELTJ010000491.1 GCF_016428805.1 Achromobacter sp. ASV32 | reverse complement strand
CTTGAAGCTATCGGTAATGTGCCCCAAGCATGGTTCACGGGAACAAGGCGGCAGCGAGAGATTAGAAACGTTGGCGTTGGCTTAACAGACCAGAGTTTACTCCTTTTGCATCCTGCATGTTTCGCCTCTGGGAACAGAGACTCGCAAATGTTCGCCAACATGAACATGGCTGGAGTGAGCAGGGCGCTTACGACTCTGCTTTAAGCGCTCGCAGCCTGCCCTGTGCATTAGTGTCGTTTCATGGCCCGCAAAGTTGAGGGGGAAACAGACACCACCAAAGGCCACATACTTTTACTCAGCCGTTGCAAAAGTCAGTTACAATGTACTCTTCTGCTCAAGATTACTAAAACTGAACTCGTGCAACCGGACGAAAGAAGACATTTCTGCTTGTGCTTGACATTTTTCAACTGCGTTCAGCATTTACCACGTGGAGAAAACTTCTATATGC
>NZ_JAELTJ010000490.1 GCF_016428805.1 Achromobacter sp. ASV32 | reverse complement strand
CAATGACGCAATGGAGGAAGATATCCATGACTATAGAGCATTCCTTGCCGATGCCAAGCCTATTGTTCAAGCCGAGGCAACGTTCCTCGCAAAAGAGCAAGATTTGATGTGTCTTCAAACACCTGGACCTCATCATGGTTTCGAAATCGAGGGAAAGCAAACACCCGTCTCGCGACTGTCTACCTTGGCACAATCAACGAGACTAAGTCCGGGGCGTAATAGTGCTACAGGGTACGCGATGCCTTGCCCCCGGCTCAGCGCGCCTCGATATAGCGGACCAATGCTGAGGCACATGGTATTGGGGATTTGCATGGCAATTGTACTGCCCATTCTAAGCTTCCCGGTCATTGGAGGATTTCTTAGCCGACTGACGGTTGTGATACTGGTCTTGCTTGGACTCCTCGTTGTGTTTTTCCAGGCCGGCCTTTATACTCACATGGTGGAGCAC
>NZ_JAELTJ010000489.1 GCF_016428805.1 Achromobacter sp. ASV32 | reverse complement strand
CCTTGAGGGCGGCAGCGACGACGGTGGTTGAGGGAACGAGATCGTAGGCAAAGGCGTTGTTCAGGTTGCGCTGGAGATGTCGGTGTCAGCCGACTGACTTGTTTGGTTTTGGTGTTGGTGTTGCGATGGTGGTTGTTATGTGGGTACGTACCTGCAGCTCGAAGACGTCTTGGACACTGTCAAACTCCTTCTCGAATCTATATGGGGGTGTTGGTTAGCAATTGGCAGTTTTCGACGAAATCTGCTTCGGCGGCATGCTCCATTCAGTTCGCAGATTTGGTCGATGCGTAAATATCGGGCCTCAAGCCCCCGACTGCAACACAAAAAAAACTCGCATGCCAGATATTCCGGGTGCCTCCTATGCCACATGTACCAGCACCAATTGGCCTCCGACAAAGCATCCAAACGTGAATTCCGGCAGCTTACCTGGATGTAAACTCCTCAAAAG
>NZ_JAELTJ010000488.1 GCF_016428805.1 Achromobacter sp. ASV32 | reverse complement strand
TTATTAGGTCTCGTGGGCTCGGAGATGTGTATAAGAGACAGCGCCAAGTGGAGCGAGGTGGCTGAGAAACACCTCCATTCGACTCTCGCGTACAATGCTATCTCTTTTACTGAGACAAAAGCAGAGATTCTCAGGTCTGAAGGAACCTGCATATATCGACATTTGATGCTCAGGAATTTGGTGCTTGATCCAATTACCCAGATACTACTGGAGAACGAGCCTTACAATTGGGGCTTGGATGACAATAGCGCATCATTGCAGCAAGGTAATGCTCTGAATTCAAATCCTGCAAACCCAAATCCATTATATGATCATTTATTGATGGAAGTGCTTGGCCCCGACACTGATTTCGGACTACTGCAAGCGGATCTCACGGCTTTCGATGCTGCAGTCGACGCCTTTGTCCAGCAGCGTCACTGATAGTACAGAGTGACAATATGTTCTGAAG
>NZ_JAELTJ010000487.1 GCF_016428805.1 Achromobacter sp. ASV32 | reverse complement strand
GTATACATGATTCTTGCCTCCTTTTAAGTGAAGCAATACACAAAATGCAAACACTCGTACGCCTGCCATAGAAATGCCATCAAAGTCTGGCGCATCGCGCTCACAATCCGTCACTGGAAATATATTCCTCGTCATCTTCCATAAGGAAGTTCAAAAATGATGGCACTGCGTGCGATTCTCCGCAGCATGGACATGCGTCACTGTCGTCCCCGTCCATTCCATTTAGCGAATCCAACTCGTAGCCGCTATATCTGGAAAATTGCCCCCACTGCCGCTCGGTGCTATCTCTTGACACTGGCACGCGCTTCCAAATTATGGCGTTTTCTGGTCGATTCGACGTTGGATGACCTTCTGCTTTGGGAGCTGGTGGCAGGATTCCCAGCTTTGGTCTGTGCCACCCGGTTAGAGAGCCGTTGTGGTCGTCTTCCAGCTCATCAAAATCGGATAA
>NZ_JAELTJ010000486.1 GCF_016428805.1 Achromobacter sp. ASV32 | reverse complement strand
CGGTTTTCTTGTTTAGGGGTGTCGACTACTGTTAGCGCCATCAAGCGGCCGCCAGTAGGCAAACGTAGCATCCAACGTCCCAATACGCTCTCTTGCATTCAGCCTCGTGTGCTGCCCAGAGGCGGCCTCAGCTTGGGGCTGAATCGGCCAAAAGAAAAACCTGCTTCAATTTGTCTGGCCTTCGATTGATTGCGTTCTCGCCATGCCATTCGATACGGCTGGCGTAGCCTTTGATTTATCCATTCCGCATCGGGAAGCCCCGTTAAGAAGGGTTCGGGGAATGACAAGCCCGAACGACGACGAACCACAGCAGTTGAGTGCCGCCCCCGCGCCATGCCAAACGGCTCTGGAGCTGTTCGTCTAGACTCTCCAACCAGCGCTCGTCTTTGTTGCAAGGAAGCTGCCCTGTGAATCCACGCTAAAAGGGCGCCGCGTGGATAATGGAGCAG
>NZ_JAELTJ010000004.1 GCF_016428805.1 Achromobacter sp. ASV32 | reverse complement strand
GCGGCCTGATCCGGCTGCTGTTCGCCGAACCCAATCCGGCGCCGATCAAGCGCGCACTGGCCTTGCAGGGCCTTATCGCCGATGAGTTGCGGCTGCCCATGACCAGCGCCAGCCGCGAACTCACCCCGCGTCTGCAACGGGCCATGAGCGTGGTGCAGGGCTCGCCTAGTAGGCTGCAGACAGCTTGAATACCGCCACTGCGCGCGCCAGGTCGTCGGCCTGATCGTGCAAGGTGGCGGCGGACGCCGCAAACTCCTCAACCAGCGCGGCGTTCTGCTGCGTCACGCTGTCCAGGTGCGTCACCGCCTGGTTGATCTGCTCGATCCCCACGCTTTGCTCGGCCGAGGCGGTGGCGATTTCGCCCATCAGGGGCGCGCTGGTGGCGGCCGATTCCAGCACGCTGCTCATCGTGGCGCTGGCCTGCTCCACCCGCAGGCTGCCACGCGACACCGAATTCGATGAGGCCTCGATCAGCGTCTTGATTTCCTTGGCGGCGGTCGCCGAGCGCTGCGCCAGCGCCCGGACCTCGCCCGCCACCACCGCGAACCCGCGTCCCTGCTCGCCAGCCCTTGCGGCTTCTACCGCGGCATTGAGCGCCAGGATATTGGTCTGAAACGCGATCTCGTCGATCAGGCGGATGATCTCGTCAATTCGCTGCGAGCTCTGCGAAATCTCGCGCATCGCATCAATCGCGTGCTGGGTTTCGTCGCTGCCCTGCCGCGCCAACTGTGCCGATTCGCCCGCCAGCGCGCTGACTTCACGCACGTGGTCCGCGCTCTGCTTGGACGTCGCGGTGATCTGCTCCACGCTGGCCGCGGTCTGCTCCAGGGCGGCCGCCTGCTTCTCGGTGCGGTCATGCAGATCCATGCTGCCCGCCGCGATCTGGCGCGACGCCGCGGCGATCGACCCGGTGGAATGGACGATGCTGCGCACCGCCACGTCCAGCCGTTCCTGCATCAACGCCATGGCGTCGAACAGGCGGCCGATCTCGCCCCGGTGATGGCGCGAGATGATGCTGGACAGGTCGCCATGCGCCACCCGTTCGCACACCGCCACCGCCTCGTCCAGCGGCCGGATGATGTGCGAACGGAAAAACCGCAATGCCGCCGTCAGCAGCAGCGCCAGCAGCACCAGCGTCACCGCGCCCTGGCGCCACAGCGTCTTGACGAAGGCCGCGTCCACGTCGTCCACGTACAGGCCGGTGAACATCAGCCAACCCCATTCCTTGTCGTAGGCGGCATAGCTGATCTTGGGCAGCGCCTCGTCGGCGCCCGGCCGCGGAAAGCGATAGTCGACGAAACCGCCGCCGTCCTTGCCTTGCGCGTAGAGATTCTCGAAGATCGGCGCGCCATCGCTATCCTTGACCGCGCGCACGTTGGCGCCCGCCATCTTCGCATCGGGATGCACCAGCAGCACGTAGCCATCGTTGAAGACGCCAACGTAGCCATCCGCGCCGTAACGCAATTGGGCCAGGCGCTGCGCCACATTACGCTGGGCCTGCTCGACGGACAGGCCCTCATCGATCGCCCGTTGCTTGCCGTTTTGCACGATGCTGGCCGCCAGGTCCAGCACGTGGCGCAGCTCCGTCTTGCGCTCGGCCAGCATCTCGGCCCGCCGCTCCCAGGCGTCCCAGGCGCCCAGCGCAAGCACGGCGGCCCCGATGATGAACACGAACCACAGCAGCTCTTTACGCAAGCTTGAATTATTCATAGGCCCTCTTCTCTATGCCCTTCCTCGCCTAATAACAAAAGGCAGCGGAATGTGACGGTTTATATGTTGCGTGCCGTCAGAATACGGGGGAGTGGCAGGGTTTTCACTGACCAGAGGGGAGCTGCTTGATCTACATCAAGCCCACAAGGCATTTGGATGCGCAACGCACGCGCGCGAAAAAAACAAGGCCCGAAGGCCTTGTCTTTTCAAGCGTGACGATAACCGCCGAGGGCTCGGCGAGGCAGCTAGCGCTTGGCCGCCGCCAGCCGCTGCTGCGCCAACCCGGTGCGCGCCGACGTCAGCGCGAACAGCACCACCACCGTTACCGCGTAGATCGGCACACTGCGCATGTTGCGGAACATCATCTCGGACAGGCTGAATACGAAATAGCCCAGGCAGAACAGCATCCCGATCTGCGACCCCACGTGCACCACCGGGTCGGCGCTGTCGGAACGGCGCCAGAAGATGGCCGCGGGAATCAGGTACAGGGCCAGGATGCTCAGCAGCCCCAGCAAACCATAGCCCGCCAGCGCTCCCAACATGTCGTTATGGGGTTCACCGTAGTCCACCGACACCAGTTCGGTCACCACCCCCTGCTTCTCCAGCTTGGCCAGCTCGGAGCGGAAATTGGGCACGCCTACACCCACCAGCGGGCTTTCCTTGAACATCAGCCACGACGCCTTCCAGAGCTGGATGCGGATACCCACCGAGGTGTCGCGATCGTGCTGCTCGTAGCGGTCCACGTCGGTCAGCACATTCTTCCAACGGCTTTCCTTGGAATACCAGGACACGGCCGCAATCACCGCCATCACGGCGATCAGCCCGCCCAGGAACAGCAACTTGGTGCGCCGCGCCCACTGGCGCTTGGTCGATAGATAGACCAGGCCGAACACCACCAGCAGCGCCCAGCTGCTGCGCGTATGCGACACCCAGACGCCGTAAATGCACAAGGGCACCACCGCAATCTTGACCGCCGACTCCAGGCGAGGCCAGGGAGACAGTTTCCAAGGCAGCGTCAAGAGCGCAGCCAGGCCGAAGAAAATCGTCAGGTCGGCGAACGCCACCGCGTTATAACGCCCGCCGAAATCAGACACGGCGCCCCGGCCCAGGCTGGGCGAATGCACGATGACAATCAGCATCAGCGAACCGGCGATGGCGCCGAACAGCAGGCTCCATTGCACATGCTGCAGCCAGTGGCGCGGCACGCGCAGCAGCAGCCAGCAGACGGGCACCGCCAGCGCGAAACGCAACAGTTTCTCGATTTCGGACCCGCTCCAGACGCCCAGATAGCTACTGCTGATCAGCATGGCCACCAAGGGCGCAGTCAGCGCCACCGCCATTGCCGCCAGCTCTTTCAGCGCGAACGGCTCCCAGTGCCTGGCGGCATTGGCCGCCATCGTCGCCATGGCAATCAGCGCGGTAAGGTAGATGATGGCCGGACCGCCGACCGCGCTGGTCAAGGCCAGGGCAGGAACCAGCAGCGTCAGGAAAGCGACGCTGCGCAAGCAAAAAGTGGGCATAGGTGGATCAGCTTGATCTTTGGAGGGATCGATCAGGTATCTGGGGTGGGGGTTAGTCAGCCATCAGGCCGCAACGGTTCCCGCAAGCGAGGGGGATTGCCCAGGCCTGTGGAAACCGCGGATAGAGAATCAAGAACGCGCGACTTTCGCAGCCGCCATGGATCTTTCGTAGTCCCGGGTCAGGCCTTCGAAGGCCGCCATGACGCTGCCCGGGCGCAGCCATTCGCGCCAAAGCCGATCGCGCCAACGGCCGCCGGGGATATAGGCGGGATAGGCAATGCGGGACATGGACCAGCCCGGACGCCAGGCCTTGGTGCGGGTGGGGCGCCCGGTCAGGGTCAGGGTCGGCACGCCGACGCTGGAGGCCAGGTGGCCAATCCCGGATTCGTTGCCGATGAACCAGCCGCACTCATGCAGAAAAGCGGCCACGTCGGCCAGCGAAGGCGATTGCTGGATCGGCAACCCGGCTTCCGTCAGGCAGCCCCATTCGGCGCGTTCGTGGGGCGCCAGGATGAATACCGGCTCATAGCCCTGGCGCTTCAGGCGCAGGCCCAATTCGACAAAGTGGCGCGGCGCCCAGCAGCGTTGGGCGCCCGTGGAAGAAGGATGCACCGCCACGCGCTTTTCAAAAGCCCGCTGCCGCCCCGCCACCGGCGGGCGCAGGCCGATGTCCGTGCTGGACAAGGGCAAACCGAGCGCGTCACGACAGTAATCGCTGATCTGGTTGAGTTTGACGAAGCCCTTGCCGGTAATCACGACATGCGCGTCGTAATAGAAATAGGACGCCGCGTAACCATGCAAGGCATAGGGCCAGCCCACGTGCATTTGCGCCGCACAGTCAAAATCCGCCAGCGTCTGCAACGCGCGCTCCTGAGGCAGCGAGGGCTGGATATCCATGCCGGGAAACCAACTGCGCAAGCCATAAGCGAAATCGCCGAAGACCGTGACCTCGCGGCCGTGCGCGGCCAGGTTATGCGCCATGGTCATCATCAGCAGCGTGTCGCCCAGCCTGGGCGCCATCAGCAGCGCAATCCGCTTGGCGTCGCGCAAGCCACGGACGCATGCCGGAGCATCATAAGGCGGCATATCGGAAGCAGGAGTTGCCATGTATCGGAAATCAGCAGAGCGAAAGGGAATACCGTATTGGGAACGCGGGAATTATACTGCTGTAACAATCACATTCTGATTAATTTCGCCTTATATATACACATCTTCACCTGGCGACTTGCCTCATTTTCTTATTGAAGATAATGCAGAATCGGACTCAAAAAAACCCGCAGGCCTTGCGGCTTGCGGGTCTCATGATAGTGCGCGAATACGGCCTCGATCACATGTTTTCGATCATGACCTGCCCGAAGCCCGAGCAAGACACCTGGGTGGCCCCTTCGAGCAGGCGGGCGAAGTCGTAAGTGACCTTCTTGGACAGGATGGATTTCTCCATGCTGGAGATGATCAGGTCGGCCGCTTCGGTCCAGCCCATGTGGCGCAGCATCATTTCCGCCGACAGGATCTCGGAACCCGGATTGACGTAATCCTTGCCGGCGTACTTGGGCGCCGTGCCATGCGTGGCTTCGAACATGGCGACAGAATCAGACAGATTCGCACCCGGCGCGATGCCGATGCCGCCCACCTGGGCCGCCAGCGCGTCGGAAATGTAATCGCCGTTCAGGTTCAGGGTGGCGATGACGTCATATTCGGCCGGGCGCAGCAGGATCTGCTGCAGGAATGCGTCGGCGATGACATCCTTGACGATGATCTCGCGCCCCGTCTTGGGGTTCTTGAACTTGCACCACGGGCCGCCGTCAATCAGTTGCGCGCCGAATTCCTTCTGCAGCAGCGCATAGCCCCAGTCGCGGAAGCCCCCTTCGGTGAACTTCATGATGTTGCCCTTGTGCACCAGGGTCAGCGACGTACGGTCATTGTCGATGACGTACTGCGCCGCCTTGCGCACCAGGCGCTCGGTGCCCTCGCGCGACACCGGCTTGATGCCGATGGACGAGGTGTTCGGGAAACGGATTTTCTTTACGCCGAGCTTGGTCTGCAGGAACTGGATCAGTTCCTTGGCCTGCTCGCTTTCGGCCATGTATTCGATGCCCGCGTAGATGTCTTCCGAGTTCTCGCGGAAGATGACCATGTTGGTCTTCTCGGGTTCACGCACCGGCGACGGCACGCCCTTGAAGTACGCTACGGGGCGCAGGCAGACATACAGGTCCAGTTGCTGACGCAGCGCCACGTTCAGCGAACGGATGCCGCCACCCACCGGCGTGGTCAGCGGGCCCTTGATCGAGACCACGTAGTCTTTGACGACTTCCAGGGTTTCGTCGGGCAGCCACACGTCCGGGCCATAGACCTTGGTAGCCTTTTCGCCCGCATAGACTTCCATCCAGTGGATCTTGCGCTTGCCGCCATAGGCTTTTTGCACCGCCGCATCGACAACCTTGATCATGACGGGGGTGATGTCCGCCCCGGTACCGTCACCCTCGATGTAGGGCACGATGGGCTGGTCAGGCACATTCAGCGAAAAATCAGCGTTGACCGTGATCTTCTGGCCCCCAGCGGGCACCTTGATATGTTGGTAGGACATGAATGCTCCATTTGCTCCGGGTGGTTTTTCTGCACGCGCGCCGCATCGGCTGGCGTGCGGTTCGCGGGCCGCGCGGCCTGGCGAAACGCGCACTGGATAGCGGATAGCAACCAATTCTATATCGCATTGGCGCCGTCGGGCGGCCAAGGCGGTCGCGGGCGGTAAAATAAAGCCCTCTCCAGCCCGTATGGCGTCCCCCAGATGTTCAACCCCTCCCGCGACCAAGTCCGCGAATTCTTCATCGAAACCTGGCGCAAGCACCGCGCCAACGACGTCCTGACCCCGCTCGAGGCCATGGCCCTGGACTGGATCATCGAGCATCCGGAATACCACGGCGACCTCGAAAGCCCCGACGCCATGACGGCGGAATACGATGTGGAAAAGGGCCGCACCAACCCGTTCCTGCACCTGTCGATGCACCTGGCCATCGCCGAACAGCTGTCGATCGACCACCCGCCGGGCATCCGCAGCGCCTACCAGCGCCTGGTGGCGCGCACCGACGCGCACCAGGCCGCCCACGAAATCATGGAATGCCTGGGCCGCGTCGTCTGGGAAGCCCAGCGGCTGGGCACGCCGCTGGACAGCGACACCTACATCGACCTGATCCGCCAGCGCGCCGAGCGCTAAGCCTTCCGGCGCACCGCCCCCGCCGTGCATCAGGCAGGTACGGCCCATGAAAAAACCCTCGGTCAACCGAGGGTTTTTCGTGCTGGCCAGGCCGCGGTGTCTACTACTTGCGCACGCCCAGATCGCTGGGCTGAGCGGCCAGCCAGGCGGCCACGTTGCTGATGTCCTGGTCGGACAGCTGGGTCGCGAAGGCGCCCATGATGGGGTTCTTGCGCACGTTGGCCGTGGCCGCGCTGCCCGAGGCGCCGCGGCGGTAGGCTTTGAGCGCATGCACCAGGTAATCGGCGTGCTGGCCCGCCAGCGTCGGGTAGGCCGGATCCACCGCCGTCTTGGCGTCGGCGCCGTGGCACGAGGCGCAATTGAATTTGTCGAAGACGGCCTTGCCGGCTGTCAGGTCCTGGGCCTGGGCGGCAGCGCCCGAAATGGCCAGCGTCGCGCCCGCAAGGGCAAGCATGGTGCGGTTCATGTTGTTGCCCCCTGTCATTTCAGATTCGAGTAGTACGCGGCCAGATCGGCGATGTCCTGGTCGGACAGGCTGCCGGCAATGGCGTCCATCGTGGGATGGCTGCGCGCGCCTTTCTTGTACTCGTTGAGGGCGGTCTCGATGTACTTGGCGTTCTGGCCAGCAATCATCGGCACGTGATAAAGCTCGGGGAAAGTCGCTTTGTAGCCTTCGATGCCATGGCAACCAATGCACATGGACACTTTGTCGCGGGCATTCTGGACATTACCGACCGGCGCTGCGTCTGCAGCAAATGCCTGGCCGGCGATCGCACAGGATGCCGACGCGGCCAGCACGGAAACCGTGTACTTCAGAGAGAATCGCAACTTCATTGGGATGGCTCTTCTTGGTATGGCTTAGGGACTAGGGCCTGCTCACACGAAAAGGCCCCCGGCAAACACGTTGCGGGTCGAACCCAACTGCAAAACCGCCTGATTGTACGATAATTGCTCAGGATTAATACCTTAAGATGGTCTTGATCCCCGTCAACTCCGAGAAGCCCGCCGATCCATGTCCGCAGCCCAGACCGCCTCTTTTGCCTCGCCCGTCCGCTTCGAGGGCACCGACAGCTACGTTGCCACCGATGACCTGAAGCTCGCCGTCAATGCCGCCCTCACGCTGCAACGTCCACTGCTGATCAAGGGCGAACCCGGCACCGGCAAGACCATGCTGGCCGAAGAGGTCGCGCGCGCGCTGGGCCGTCCGCTGCTGCAATGGCACATCAAGTCCACCACCAAGGCGCATCAGGGCCTGTACGAATACGACGCCGTGTCGCGCCTGCGCGACTCGCAGCTGGGCGACGAAAAGGTGCGCGACATCCGCAACTACATCGTGCAGGGCACCTTGTGGCAAGCGTTCGACGCCGACCAGCCGGTGGTGCTGCTGATCGACGAAATCGACAAGGCCGACATCGAATTCCCAAACGACCTGCTGCGCGAGCTGGACCGCATGGAATTCCATGTGTACGAAACGCGCGAGACGATCTCGGCGCGCCATCGGCCGCTGGTCATCATCACGTCCAACAACGAAAAAGACCTGCCGGACGCGTTCCTGCGCCGCTGCTTCTTCCACTACATCCGCTTTCCCGACCGCGAGACCATGCGCGAGATCGTGGGCGTGCATTTCCCCGAACTCAAGCAGGACGTGCTGCGCGCGGCGCTGGACACCTTCTTCAGCCTGCGCGATGCGCCCGGCCTGAAGAAAAAGCCCTCCACCTCCGAGCTGCTCGACTGGCTGCGCCTGTTGCTGGCCGAAGACGTCAGTGCGGCCCAGATCGACGCGCACACCGCCACCGCGGTGCCGCTCATGGCCGGCGCCTTGCTCAAGAACGAACAAGACGTCCACCTGCTCGAACGGCTGGCCGCCATGACCCGCGGCGCGCCGCGCCGCTAGCCGCGCCCCTGACGGCGGCCGCCTCATGCTGATCGACTTCTTCTACCACCTGCGGGCTCACAAGCTGCCCGTCTCGGTGCAGGAATACCTGACGCTCGTGGACGCGCTGCGCCAGGACCTGATGACGCCTACGCTGGACGATTTCTACTTCCTCGCCCGCGCCACGCTGGTCAAGGACGAGTCCCTCTACGACCGCTACGACAAGGCCTTCGGTGCCTTCTACAAGGGCATCGAGGCAGCGTTGCCGGCAGGCAAGGACATCCCGCTGGACTGGCTCATCAAGCAGTTCGAGAAGAGCCTGTCGCCGGAAGAAAAGGCCGCGATCGAAAAGCACGGCTGGGACAAGCTGATGGCGCTTTTCAAAGAACGCATGGAAGAACAGAAGGAGCGCCATGCGGGCGGCAGCAAATGGATCGGCACCGGCGGCACGTCGCCGTTCGGCAATGGCGGCTACCACCCGGAAGGCATCCGCGTGGGCGGCCAATCGGCCGGCAACCGCAGCGCGGTCAAGGTCTGGGACATGCGCCAGTTCAAGGACTACGACGATCAGGTCGAACTGGGCACGCGCAATTTCAAGGTCGCGCTGCGCCGTTTGCGCCGCTTCGCGCGCCAGGGCGCCGAGCTCGAACTCGACCTGGACGACACCATCGCCAGCACCGCACGCAATGCCGGCCACCTGGACTTGCGCATGGTCCCAGAGCGCCACAACACCGTGAAGGTGCTGATGCTGCTGGACGTGGGCGGCAGCATGGACGACCACATCGGCCGCGTCGAAGAACTGTTTTCAGCGGCCCGCAGCGAATTCCGCAATCTGGAGGTGTACTACTTCCACAACTGCCCCTACGAAAGCCTGTGGCAGAGCAACCGCCGGCGCCAGAACGAACGCTTCGACACCTGGGACGTGCTGCGCAAGTACAACCCGGACTGGCGCCTGATCATCGTCGGCGACGCCACCATGAGCCCCTACGAAATCCTGCGCCCGGGAGGCTCGGTGGAGCACTACAACCAGGAGCCCGGCGCGCAATGGATGCGCCGCCTGCTCGACGCGTGGCCCAAATCCGTCTGGCTCAACCCCGAGCCCACGGCGTCCTGGCAATACCGCCAGTCCATCGCGCTGATGCGCGACATCATGCAGGACCGCATGTACCCGGTCACGGTGGCGGGCCTGGAACAGGCGATGCGGGTGCTGTCGAAGTAGCTCAGCCGTCCACCGGCGCCGCGGGCGTGTCCAGCGTCAGCTGATAGAACGCCAGGTCCAGCCAGCGGCCGAACTTGAAGCCCGCCTCGCGGATGGTGCCCGAATGGGTGAAGCCCAGTTTCTCGTGCAGCCGGATGCTGCCCTGGTTGGCCGCGTCGATACCGCCGATCATCAGGTGCACCTGGTTGGCGCGGGCGCGCTCGATCAGCACGCGCATCATTGCCTCGCCCAGGCCCTGGCCCCGGAAGCGTCCGTCCACGTAGACGGAATGCTCGACCGAGTATTTGTAGGCCGGCCAGGCGCGGAACGTGCCATAGCTGGCGAAGGCCATCAGCTCGCCCGCCGCGTTCTCGAACCCCACTACCGGAAAGCCGCCGTTGGCCTTGGCCTGGAACCAGCCCAGCATCGCCTCGCGCGGCCGCGGCTTGTAGTCATACAAGGCCGTCGACGTGGCGATGGCATCGTTGAAGATGGCAAGGATCTGGTCCGCGTGGCGCGCATGCGTGCAGTCGACCAGGGTGGCGCCGTCCGGGGCGCCGATGTCAGCGGGCGTAGTCATGGCGCGAATTGTAGCGATCCCGGCAGCGCCGCCGCCATAAAAAAAACCGGCGATGCACGCCGGTTCAGTGAGGGTACTGCCGCTTCTGGCCACTCTCAGGCGGCGCGGCTCTCCACAGATCGGTTGGCGGCGTCGGTGTTGCCGCGCATGCCGGGGCACTGGTGCCAGGACAGTTCGTCCGCATCCATGTCCAGGTCAAACAGGTCGTTGGCGGCAGGCCAGGGATGCTGGCGCGCCGCGGCACCCTCCATCTCGAGCACATGCCCCGCAAAGCCCCTGGGCGAACCGCCGCACTCGGCAAAATAACGCTGCGTGCTCAGGTCCACCACATAAGTGGTCATGTCATGGGTCAAAATGGCCACGAATTGGCCGTCATCACTGGCATAGGCGTATTGAAACTGTCCTTTGATGCGGTCGCCGCTCATGGGGCTACCGGTCAATTGGGACAAGGCACGCGTGACGATCTCGGTCAGCATGGGTCGTTCCTCCGAAAGATGCGCCGGCCGGATGCCGGCGGCGAAGGCGCGAACGACAAGCACCGTCGTCGCCTGCGGAGCAAGGGCCGGGATCCGGCAAACGACCGGTCTCGCTGCCCGCCGAGGCGGCGGCTGGCGTTGGACGGGAAGCCTGTAGACGGCTGTCGCGCATCCCGTCGGCAACAGCAACTACGTCTTTGGAAGCTTACACCCGGGCTCGCTCCGATCTCAAATCCGCGTTGCCACGCCAGGACGTTGCACCGCAACATTGCACATTGGCGCGGCTTTGCGCCGCTTATGCCGCTGCAACCGGCGCCACGCCGGTATCCGCGTCACCATTTTTTCCGGCCCGCCAGGTGTCGCGGTCCAGCCGGTACAGGACATGGGCCTTGAGCGGATGACCGTCCGGCACGGCGGGATGATCGAAGCGCTGCGGATCTTCGCGCATGCCCAGCCGCCGCATCACCGCGCGCGAGCGCGTGTTGTCGACCACCGTGAACGAGACGATCTCGGACAGGCCCACCTGTTCGAACCCCACCCGCAGCGCGGCCTGCGCGGCTTCGCTGGCGTAGCCCCTGCCCCAATAGGGCTGCGCCAGGCGCCAGCCGATCTCCACGCCAGGCGCAAACGGCAGCGACGGCGGCAGGGCTTTCAGCCCCACAAATCCAATGAAGGGTGCCACCCCGGGCGCTTCGACCGCCCAGAAGCCCCAGCCGTATTCGTCAATGCCCGCAGCCAGGCGATCGGCCAGCGCGTCGCTTTCTCGCGCGGTCATGGGCAGCAGGAATTGCGTCACCCGCGGGTCCGTGTTCATGTCCGCGAACGGCTTGCGGTCCGCGGACAGCCATTGGCGCAGCACCAGGCGCGGGGTTTCGATTTCCAGTGATAGGGACATGCTCGATTCCTGATGGAACAGCGGCGTGGCGCAGTCAGGGCGCGCCCCTGAACCATTCCCACCGTATACACTCCAACGGATTCTGCCATGCCAAAGGAATAGTCCGCCATGCGCCTGTCCATATCGAAGCTGCCGCGCCCCTTGGGCGCGCTGCTGTTTTCATCCTTCCTGGCCTTCCAGGCCGGAGCCGCCAGCCTGCCGGCCGGCGTCACGGAGGCCGCCTCGATTGAGGGCATTACCGAATACCGCCTGAGCAACGGCTTGAGGGTATTACTGGTTCCCGACGAATCCAAGCCCTCGACCACGGTCAACATGACCTACCTGGTCGGCTCGCGCAACGAGAACTATGGTCAGACGGGCATGGCCCACCTGCTCGAACACATGCTGTTCAAGGGTACGTCCACCACCCGCAACGCCATGGGCGAGTTTTCCCGCCGGGGCCTGCAGGCCAACGGCTCGACGTCCAGCGACCGCACCAACTATTTCGCCAGCTTCGCGTCCAACCCCGATACCCTCAAGTGGTACCTGGGCTGGCAGGCTGACGCCATGGTCAATTCCCTGATCGCCAAAGAAGACCTGGACTCCGAGATGACGGTCGTGCGCAACGAGATGGAAAGCGGCGAAAACAGCCCTTTTCGCATTCTCATGCAGAAGATGCAGTCCGCTGCCTACCAATGGCACAGCTACGGCAAGAACACCATCGGCGCCCGCTCCGACGTGGAAAACGTCGACATCGGCCAACTGCGCGCGTTCTACCACGAGTACTACCAGCCCGATAACGCGGTACTGATCGTGGCCGGCAAATTCGATCCGCAGGCCACGCTGGCCGACATCGAGGAAACGCTGGGCAAGCTGCCCAAGCCCGACCGCAAGCTGCCTCCGGAATACACCGTCGAGCCCGCCCAGGACGGCGAACGCGCCGTGACGCTGCGCCGCACCGGCGGCACGCCGCTGGTCGCCGCGATGTACCACATCCCGGCCGCCGGCAGCCCCGACTTCGTGCCGTTGGACCTGGCCACGACCATCCTGGCCGATACGCCCTCGGGCCGTCTCTATCACGCGCTGGTGCCCACCAAGCTCGCCTCCGGCGTGTTCGGCTTCACTATGGAAAACCTGGACCCGGGCCTGGCGATGTTCGCGGCGCAATTGACCCCGGGCAAGAGCCTGGACGCCGCCATGACGGCCCTGACGACCACGCTGGAAACGCTGGGCAAGAAGCCCTTCACGCAGCAGGAACTGGACCGCGCGCGCAGCAAATGGCTGACCTCCTGGGAGCAGACCTACAGCGATCCCGAACAGGTCGGCGTTGCGCTGTCCGAAGCCATTGCCGCCGGCGACTGGCGCCTGTTCTTCCTGCAGCGCGACCGCGCCCGTAAAGCCACGCTGGCCGAAGTGCAGCAGGCCGCCACGACCTACCTGGTGCAAAGCAACCGCATCGAAGGCCGCTACATCCCCACCGAAAAGCCCGTGCGCGCCCCGCAGACGCAACGCGTGGACCTGAGCGCGGTGTTCAAGGACTACAAGGGCGACCCCGACTTCAAGGCCGCCTCGGCCTTCGACCCCACGCCTGAAAACATCGACCGCCTGACCCAGCGCAAGCAGCTTGACCTGCCCAACGGCCCGGTCCAACTTGCGTTGTTGCCCAAGGCCACGCGCGGCAATCGCGTGCAGGCCCAGATGCTGATCCAGTTCGGCAACGAAAAAGACCTGCTCGGCCAACGCGTCAATTCCGGCGCCGTGGCCGACCTGCTGACGCGCGGCACCGCCAAGCTCTCGCGCCAGGACATCCAGGACCGTCTGGACAAGCTGCAAGCGGAGCTGGGCTTCAGCGGCGCCGGCACCACGCTCAAGATCGCCATGTCGACCAAGCGCGAGAACCTGCCCGAACTGACGCGCCTGGCGCTGGACATCGTGCGCAACGCCAACTTCCCCAAGGAACAGCTCGAGGAATACCAGCGCCAGCTCGAAACCTCGATCCAGAACGCCATGACCGAGCCGCAGGCCCTGGCCGGACGCGCCCTGGCCCGCCAGGACAATCCGTGGCCCGTCGACGATCTGCGCTACGTGCCGACGTTTGAAGAATCGCTGGCCGGCGTGCGTGCGCTGAACCGCGACGCGCTCGTCAAGTTCCACGCCAAGTTCTACGGCACTGGCAAGATCGAATACTCGGCCGTCGGCGACTTCGAACCCGAGGCTGTGGAAAAGGCGATCAAGGATGGCCTGGCCGGCTGGAAGCGCGCGCCCGCCTACACCCGCGTGGGCAACCCCTACCGCGATATCCCGGCCAAGCAGTTCGACATCGACACGCCTGACAAGGCCAATGCGTTCTACGTCTCGCGCATGCCCTTGAAGCTGCAGGACACCGATGCCGATTACCCGGCGCTGTACCTGGCCAACTACCTGTTCGGCGCCTCGGAAACCTCGCGCCTGTGGAACCGCGTGCGCGAGACCGAAGGCCTGTCCTACAACGTGCGCAGCTCGCTGTCGGTCTCGTCCTTTGAACCCAGCGCCAGCTGGACCATGTACGCCATCTATGCGCCGCAAAACCGCGAGCGCCTGGAAAAGGCCATCGGCGAAGAACTCGCCCGCGTGCTGAAAGACGGCTTTACGGACAAGGAAATCTCGGACGGCATTACCGCCTTGCTGAACTATCGCAATCTAGCCCGCGCACAGGACGACGTCCTGGCCGGCACCTGGCTCGATTACCTGCAACGTGGCCGCACGTTTGAGTGGTCGGCGGAGATGGACAAGAAGATTTCCGCCCTGACGCCCGAAACCGTCAATGCCGCGCTGCGCAAGTACCTGCGCCCGGATGGCTTCAGCACCGCGGTTGCCGGCGACTTCAAGAAGAAAGCGCCCTGATGCGCTGACAACGCCCTCATGGCGTTCCAGGCCCCTGCCCCGGCAGGGGCTTTTTCATGGGCGCTCGCTTTGTCCCCGTACTCCGTCTTTGTCCTTTGGGTAGGAGAGACCATGCCATGTACGGGGAGATATCCCAACAACAGATGGATTACCCGGTCATTTGGAAAGATGTTTTCAAGATATACGGGTTTATCCCAGGTGGGATGACGCGCACAATGCAGTCATCGGGAACAAACAACGAACCACGACGGAGGGCCGCCGGATTCGGCCCCGCTTAAAACGAATTGGAGGTCATTATGAAAACCCTGACAACTACCCTGCTGATTTCCCTAGCCCTGGTGGGCGCTGGCGCCCAAGCCGCCGGCATTGAACAAGGCAAGACGAGCGCCCAGGTCGCCGCCGAGCTGCAACAAGCCAAGATCAGCGGCCAATACACCTTCGGCGAAGAAGGCTATCCGCCCGCCCTGCCCCAGGCCACCAGCCTGAGCTCGCAAGAAGTGCAAGCCCAGCTGCAACAAGCCAAGACCAGCGGCGAATACACCTTCGGTGAACTGCAATACCCGCCCGTCAAGGCGGCCTCGGCCAGCACCAAGTCGCGTGCCGACGTCCAGCAGGAACTCGCACAAGCCAAGGCTAGCGGTCAATACACGTTCGGCGAGCTCGAATACCCGCCGATCACCCGGTGAGCTGCTTGCTGTAGCCCGGCCGGCCTCAGGCGGCATCATGGCTTGGGGCCGGTTTTTTCAGGCGACAGCAGCGGAGCAGTAGCAGTCGCAGTAGAAGCAACAGCAGTCCCTGTGGAAAGTCGTAGTTGCTGTACGAAGTAGCTGTAGCGGTATGAAGTAGCAGTTGATGGAAGCAGTAGCTGTACCAGCAGGACGAACCGCGGCCACAAGCCGCGGTTTTTTATTGTCCGCTTGCCGGAGCCGCGACACACGCCAGGCCGCCGCGCCAATGAAAACAGCCCAAGCCCGGGTTCATACCAGGTCTTGGGCTGCGGCGCGCCGGCAATCGGCGCGATCCGTTCAAGCGGATCAGCTGAAGAATTCCTTCACGCGGTCGGTCCAGGACTTGCTTTGCGGCGAGTGGCGATCGCCCCCATCGTTCAGCGAGGCCTCGAACTGGCGCAGGATGTTCTTCTGGTCGTCGCTCAGGCGCACCGGCGTTTCGACCACCACGTGGCAGTACAGGTCGCCCGGATAGCTGCCCCGCACGCCCCGGATGCCCTTGCCGCGCAGGCGGAAGGTCTTGCCGGACTGCGTGCCTTCGGGAATCGAGATCTCGGCCTTGCCGCCCAGCGTCGGCACCTGCAGCTCGCCGCCGAGCGCCGCCGTGGTGAACGGGATGGTCAGCTCGCAGTGCAGATCGTCGCCGTCGCGCTGGAAGATCTTGTGCTGCTTGATGTGGATTTCCACATAGAGGTCGCCCGGAGGGCCCCCGTTGATACCCGGTTCGCCATTGCCGCTGGAGCGGATACGCATGCCGTCGTCGATGCCAGCCGGAATCTTGACTTGCAGCGTCTTGTTGCGGCGGATGCGGCCCACGCCGTCGCAGGCGGGACACGGATCGGTGATTTCCTTGCCGTTGCCGTGGCAGGTCGGGCAGGTCTGCTGCACGCTGAAAAAGCCCTGCTGCATACGCACCGCGCCGGAGCCGCCGCAGGTGCGGCAGGTCTTGGGCGAGGTGCCGGCCTTGGCGCCAGAGCCGTGGCAGGTGTCGCAGTTTTCCCAGCTGGGCACGCGGATTTCGGTGTCGAAACCGGCCGCGGCCTGTTCCAGCGTGATTTCCAGCGCGTACTTCAGGTCGGCGCCACGGTACACCTGCGGGCCGCCGCCGCGGCGGCCACCGCCGCCACCGCCGAAGATTTCGCCGAAGATATCGCCGAAGGCGTCGGCAAAGCCGCCGCCCATGCCCGCCCCGCCCATGCCGGCGGAGTTGGGGTCCACGCCTGCGTGGCCGTAACGGTCGTACGCGGCGCGCTTCTGTTCATCACCCAGGACCTCGTAGGCTTCCTTGGCTTCCTTGAACTTCTCTTCGGCTTCTTTGCTGTCCGGATTGCGGTCCGGATGGTATTTCATGGCCAGCTTTCGATAGGCCTTCTTGAGTTCGTCGTCCGAGGCGTTCTTTGCTACGCCCAGGACTTCGTAATAGTCGCGTTTTGCCATGATCCGTGGGCTCAAAAACGAGCCTTCTTTTCAGTGCTACAGAATGAGTTCGCCCGGTAGGCGGATTTCTCCGGCTACCGGGCGGCAGAGGCAGGTCAGCGCCCGGCCATTATTGGTCGCGCTTGACTTCCTTGAAGTCGGCGTCGACGACGTTGTCGTCCACCGGCTTCGCGTTGTCGGCCGCTTGCTGCTGGCCGGCGGCTTGCTGCGCCTGCATGTCGGCGTACATCTTCTCGCCCAGCTTCTGCGAGGCGGTCGACAGGGCTTCCACCTTGGCGTCGATCGCGGCCTTGTCGCCTTCCTTCAGCGTGTCTTCCAGGGCCTTGATGGCGGCTTCGATGCTTTCCTTTTCGGACGCCTCGAGCTTGTCGCCGTACTCGGTCAGCGACTTGCGGGTAGCGTGCACCAGCGCATCGGCCTGGTTGCGCGACTGGGCCAGCTCGGCCACGCGGTGATCTTCCTCGGCGTTGGCCTCGGCATCCTTGACCATGCGCTGGATCTCGTCTTCCGACAGACCCGAGTTGGCCTTGATGGTGATCTTGTTTTCCTTGCCGGTGCCCTTGTCCTTGGCGGATACGTGCAGGATGCCGTTGGCGTCGATGTCGAACGTGACTTCGATCTGCGGCATGCCGCGAGGCGACGGCGGGATCCCTTCGAGGTTGAACTCGCCCAGGGCCTTGTTGCCCGCGGCGATTTCGCGCTCACCCTGGAACACCTTGATCGTCACGGCCGGCTGGTTGTCGTCAGCGGTCGAGAAGGTCTGCGAGAAGCGGGTCGGGATGGTCGTGTTCTTCTGGATCATCTTGGTCATCACGCCGCCCAGGGTTTCGATACCCAGGGACAGGGGGGTGACGTCCAGCAGCAGCACGTCCTTGCGATCGCCCGACAGCACGGAACCTTGAATGGCGGCGCCAGCGGCGACGGCCTCATCGGGGTTCACGTCCTTGCGCGGATCCTTGCCGAAGAATTCCTTCACCTTTTCCTGGACCTTGGGCATGCGGGTCATGCCGCCGACCAGGATCACGTCGTCGATGTCGGAAACCTTCACGCCGGCGTCCTTGATGGCCACGCGGCAGGGTTCGATCGTGCGTTCGATCAGCTCTTCGACCAGCGCTTCCAGCTTGGCGCGCGTGATCTTCAGGTTCAAGTGCTTCGGACCCGAGGCATCCGCCGTGATGTACGGCAGGTTGATTTCGGTCTGCTGGGCCGAGGACAGCTCGATCTTGGCCTTTTCGGCGGCTTCCTTCAGGCGTTGCAGGGCCAGCACGTCCTTGGACAGGTCAACGCCTTGTTCCTTCTTGAACTCGGCAATGATGTAGTCGATGATGCGCTGGTCGAAGTCTTCGCCGCCCAGGAAGGTGTCGCCGTTGGTCGACAGCACTTCGAACTGCTTTTCGCCATCCACGTCGGCGATTTCGATGATGGACACGTCGAACGTGCCGCCACCCAGGTCATACACGGCGATCTTGCGGTCGCCCTTTTCGGTCTTGTCCAGGCCGAACGCCAACGCGGCCGCGGTGGGCTCGTTGATGATGCGCTTGACTTCCAGGCCGGCGATGCGGCCGGCGTCCTTGGTGGCCTGGCGCTGGCTGTCGTTGAAGTAGGCCGGCACCGTGATGACGGCTTCGGTCACTTCTTCGCCCAGGTAGTCCTCGGCGGTCTTCTTCATCTTGCGCAGCACGTCGGCCGACACTTGGGGAGGCGCCATCTTCTTGCCGCGCACTTCCACCCAGGCGTCGCCGTTGTCGGCCTTGACGATGGCGTAGGGCATCAGGTTGATGTCCTTCTGCACCGCCTTTTCTTCGAACTTGCGGCCGATCAGACGCTTGACCGCGTACAGGGTGTTGCGCGGGTTCGTCACGGCCTGGCGCTTGGCGGGCGCGCCCACCAGCGTTTCGCCGTCGTCCATGTAGGCGACGATCGAGGGGGTGGTGCGGGCGCCTTCGGCGTTTTCGATGATCTTGACCTGGCCGCCGTCCATGACAGCCACGCAGCTGTTGGTCGTGCCCAGGTCGATGCCAATAATTTTGCTCATGGTCGGGTTACCTTGAATATATCTATGAAAATAGAGGGAAACTTCTTGTCCCCACATAACTGGGGCTGCCCACAGGGTTTTTCAAGACGCCTGGCTTGAATTTTCCGCCGGCGCTTCCTGCAAGCGGCGGATCGCCGCCGTGAACTGGGGCAAACCGGGCCAGCCGGTAATGCGTCCCAGCCGTTTTCCGGCCCGATACAGCACAAAAGTGGGGACGCCATGCAGCGAGAAGCGGCGGCCCAGCGGCTCATCCGCATAGACGTCGGCTTCAAACCAGCTCAAACCCAGGCCCAGCAGGGTTTCCTGGTGCAGCAAGGCCGCCTGCTTGAAGAGATTGCAGTTATAGCAATCCTGGCCCCACAGGAATACACAGCGCAGGTCCGATCCTGGCGCCTGGACCACGGCAGCATCGAATCCCGCGGTGTCGACATGACGCATGCCGAATACCGCAAAGACCTGTGCCGGATCGAAACGGGGATCAGTCATGGCGCGCCGCCCGCTCAGCCTTGGCCGGCGGACACAACCACCAGGGCCGGACGCAGCGTGCGGTCGGCGATGGCATAGCCCTTTTGCAGCACTTGCACCACCGTGTTGGCGGGCTGCTGGGCGGGAATCGAGGAAATGGCCTGGTGCAGGTGCGGATCGAACTTGTCGCCCTGGGCCGGCGCGATTTCCTTGAGCAGGTTGCGCTCGAACGCGGCAGCCAGCTGCTTGAGCGTGACTTCGACGCCTTCGCGCAGCGTGTCCACGGTCTGGTCGGCCTGGGCCAGCGCGGCTTCCAGGCTGTCCTTGACCGGCACGAGGCTTTCGGCGAACGACTCGATGCCGAACTTGCGCGCCTTGGACACTTCTTCCTGGGCGCGGCGGCGGACGTTCTCGGCCTCGGCGTGTACGCGCAGCAGTTGATCGTGCTGCTCATTGACGGTAGCTTGGGCCGCGTCCAGCTGGGCGCGCAACGCGTTCAGCTCGGCCTGCGCGGCGTCCTGGGCGGCGGGGGCCGCATCGGCGTTTTCGCCGAATTCGGGCGTCTGGTCTACAGGCTCGTGGGGTGCCGTCATGGGGAATCCTCCAAAAAGAATGGCTTTCGCAGACATGAATGGGGGCCAATACCCCTATTTCAAGCCCGGGAAAGCAAATATTCCCCTGCCGCGCCCGGCGGAACCGGGCCCTTCCCCTTAAGCGAAAATCTGCCAAAAACCCGTCTTCAGCCGGCAATATTCGCCAAAATAGGACTCAAGGCCACGCCCGGGCTACGCGGCGGGTCATTTCTTGTGCGGCTGCGCCGGCGCAACCGCGTCGCTGGCGGGAAAACTCTCTTTGAGCGCGCGGTCTACCCGGTGATCCTCGTCGGGTTCGGGATTGATCGCGATCGGGTCGCTGGCCGGGAAGGTTTCCGCCAGCGCTTCGTCCAGTTCGTGTTCGACCTGGTCTTCGTCCACCGGGGTGCTGACGCGCCCCTTTTTCACAGCTTTGCCCGTCTTGGGATCATGGTGCATGCGCCCTCTCCTTCAAGTCCGTGGATGCGTGAGCCACCCCTGCAAGTGCCGTTCCACCAAGGTGGCCAACCCTGCGATCCAGGCAGGATCGTCGTTGAGCGCCGGAATGTAACGGAACTGTTTGCCGCCCGCGCCAAGAAAGGCGTCGCGGCACTCCAGACTGATCTCTTCCAGGGTTTCCAGACAGTCTGCCACAAATCCCGGACACACCACATCCACCTCGGTCACCCCGGATGCGGCCAGCGCCTTGAGGGTGGGTTCCGTATAAGGCTCCAGCCAGCGGGCGGTGCCGAAGCGGCTCTGGAAGGTGACTTCGATCTGCTCGCGCGGCAGCGACAGGCGTTGCGACAACAGCCGGGCGGTTTCCATGCAATCGCGGTAATACGGGTCGCCCAGTTCGATGGAATAGCGCGGCAAACCGTGAAAGCTCATGACCAGCTTCTGCGGCCGGCCATGCTCGGCCCAGTAGGCTTCGATGCGGGCGGCCAGCGGATCCAGGTAGGCGGACGCTTCGTGGAAGCGCTTGGTGAAGCGCAGCGCTGGCTGATCCCGCAGACGGCCGGCATGGCGCGTCACGGCGTCGACCACGGTAGCGGTCGTGCTGGCGGCGTACTGTGGATACAGCGGCACCGTCAGGATGTGATCGCACCCCTGGGCCCGCAGGCGGGTGATCGCATCGGGAATCGAGGGATTGCCGTAGCGCATGCCCAGTTCCACCACCGCATCGACCCCGGCGGCGGTCAGCGCAGCCTGCACGCCCTCGGCCTGGCGGCGGCTGTACACCATCAGCGGCGAGCCTTCCTTGAGCCAGATACCGGCATAGCGCGGCGCCAGCTTCTTGGGGCGCATCGTCAGCACCAGCCCGTGCAGGATGGGCTTCCAGAGGTAGCGCGGAATCTCGATCACGCGCGGATCCGACAGGAACTCGCCCAGGTACTTGCGGATGTCTTTCTTGCCCGGGGTATCCGGCGTGCCCAGGTTCACCAGCAGCACGCCGACCTTGCCCGCGGGCCGCGGCGGCGGGTCTTCGTTGAAGGGGTCGTCCTGCTCGGTTTCAGGCAGATAGCGTTCAGGCCAGAGATACTTGAACAGGCGAAGAAACACAAAAACTCCCCTTCCTCCGCAAGGAGGATGTCGGTTCGAATGAAACTACTGGTTGTGGCTGAGGGCGTTGGACAACAAGCGCGCCGTGATGTCCACGATGGGGATGACGCGTTCGTAGGCCATGCGGGTGGGACCGATCACGCCCAGCGTGCCGACCACCTTGCCATCCACGCCGTACGGCGCGGTGATGACCGAAACCTCTTCCATCGGCACCAACTGCGAGTCGCCACCGATGTAGATCTGCACGCCCTGGGCCCGGCTGGACACATCGAGCAGCTGCAGCAGGTCGGTTTTCTTTTCGAATAATGAGAACATCTTGCGCAGGCGGTCCATGTCGGACGCGATGTCGGTCACGTCGAGCAGCTTGCGCTCGCCGGAAATGACCATGGCATCGCCGTCTTCGGCGGCCTCGGCGCTGGCCTCGACCGCGGCCTGCATCAGGCGCGAGATATCTTCGCGCAATTGCGCCAGTTCGGTGGACAGGGTGCGCCGCACCGCGTCGAACGATTTGCCGGCGAAATGGATGTTGAAGAAATTGCCTGCTTCCAGCAGCTCGGCTTCGGCGTAGTCGCGCTGCACGAAAAGAATGCGGTTCTGCACGTCGCCATCGGGTGTGACGATGATCAGCAGCACGCGCTTATCGGACAGGCGGATGAATTCGATCTGGCGGAACACCTGGGCGCGCTTGGGCGTAAGCACCACGCCGGCGAACTGGGTCAGGTTCGAGAGCAGCGCGGCCGCCGCGTTGACCGCGCGGGTAGGCTCGGCGGCCGACAGCATCTCGCCCATGTTGTGGGGCTGGAGCTGGTACGACTGCACCGCCAGCAGGGAATCGACGAACATGCGATAGCCCCGCGGCGTGGGGACGCGCCCCGCCGACGTATGCGGACTGTGGATCAGCCCCAGCTCCTCCAGGTCCGCCATGACATTGCGGATGGTGGCGGGCGACAGATCGAAGACTTTCGAAAGCGTCCGCGAGCCGACTGGTTGCCCATCGGCGATGTAGCGTTCGATCAACGCCTTCAGTAATGCGCGTGCGCGGTCATCCATGGCGTGTATTTTAGGGAATCTTTTCCAATTAAGGCGATTTTTGTCCCGCAAGCCGATATGCGGCCCCATATAATCGGCTAACGGGCCGATTCCGGACCGGTTTTGCCTTCGCTGTTTCGCTTTCTGATTCGCCTCGCCACCATGCACTTTCCCACCGTCGCGCTGATCGGCAGATACCAGGACACCGGCCTGGACGCACCGTTGCGAGCACTTGCGCTCGCCCTGACGCAAGCGGGCCGGCAGGTGCTGGTCGATGCCGACACGGCCCGCAATACCGGCCTGACCGAATTTCCGGTCGCCACGCTCGAGCAGATCGGCCAGAGCGCGTCGCTGGCCGTCGTGATGGGGGGCGACGGCACGGTGCTGGGCGCCGCGCGCCATCTGGCGCCTTATGGCGTGCCGCTGGTCGGCATCAACCACGGACGCCTGGGCTTCATCACCGACATCCCCCTGCAGGACGCGCACGCCGCATTGGTGCGGGTGCTCGAAGGCAGCTACCAGATGGAAGCCCGCATGCTGCTCGAAGGCAGCGTCTGGCGCGGCAACCAGAAAATGTACTCCGCCACGGCCCTGAACGACGTGGTGCTGAACCGTGCCGGACGCGGCGGCATGATCGAGGTCCGCGTCGAACTCGACGGCGCCTTCATGTACACGCAGCGCGCCGACGGCCTGATCATCGCCACGCCCACCGGCTCGACCGCCTACGCGCTGTCGGCCAACGGCCCCATCCTGCACCCCGGCATGAATGCGATGGTGCTGGTGCCCGTGGCGCCGCAGACGCTCTCCAACCGTCCCATCGTGATTCCCGACAGCGGCGTGCTGAACATGACGCTGACGGCCATGGGCCGCGTCGAGGTCGGCGCCAGCGTGCATTTCGACATGCAGACCTGGTCCGACCTGCAGCCCGGCGACCGCATCGTCGTGCAGCGCGCGCCCTATACCATCCGCTTCGTGCATCCGGAAGGCTACAGCTTCTTCTCCACCCTGCGCCGCAAGCTGCACTGGAACCTGATGCCGCAGGCCACCGATAACGTAGAGTAGTTAGCGCCCCGACATGCTGCGCACCCTGCACATCCGCGACTTTGTCATCGTCGACCAGACCGAAATCCACTTCGGTCCCGGCTTTACCGTCTTCTCCGGCGAAACCGGGGCGGGCAAATCCATTTTGATCGACGCCCTGGCGCTTGCCCTGGGCGAACGCGGCGACGTCAGCGTGCTGCGTGAAGGCGCCGCGCGCGCCGACATCACCGCCGTCTTCGACACCCCGCGCGCCCTGCACGCCTGGCTGGCCGAACGCGAGATCGACGCCGACGAAGAACTGTCGCTGCGCCGCGTGATCGACGCGCAAGGCCGCAGCCGTGCCTACATCAACGGCACGCCGGCCACCGTCGCCCAACTGCGCGAGCTGGGCGACAGCCTGGTCGATATCCACGGCCAGCATGCACACCAGAGCCTGATGCGCCCCGAGGCCCAGCGCGACCTGCTGGACGCGCACGGCGGCCACGGCGACCTGCGCCAGGCCGTCGGCCAGGCCTGGAAGCAATGGCGCGCACTGGCGCGCCAACTGGAATCCGCTGAAAAGGACGCCGCCAGCCTGGCCACTGAGCGCGAACGGCTGCAATGGCAAGTGGACGAGCTCGACCGCCTGGGCCTGGCCCCCGACGAATGGGACGCGCTGCAATCCGAGCACACCCGGCTGTCGCATTCGCAATCGCTGCTGGACGGCGCCACCCAGATCCTGGACGCGCTGGACGGCGAAGGCGATTCCGCGCACCACCGCCTGACCGCGGCCAATCACCGCATCCAGCAGATGCTGCGTCACGACACCGGTCTGCAAGGCATCTACGACGAGCTCGAATCCGCCCGCATCGCCATCAGCGAGGCCGTGTCGGACCTGAACAACTATGTCAGCCGCGTCGACCTGGATCCCCAACGCCTGGCCGACGTCGAAGCGCGCCTGGGCACGGTGTTCGAGACCGCCCGCAAATTCCGCGTCGAGCCCGACGCCCTGTGCGAACTGCGCGACAACCTGCACGCCGAACTGGCCGCGCTGCAAGCCGCCACCGATATCGACGCGCTGCGCGCGCAGGCCCAGGCGGCCCAGGCGCAATACGATAGCGTCGCCGCCAAGCTCACCACGGCGCGCCGCAAGGTCGCCAAGGACCTGGGCAAGCAGGTCACCCTGGCCATGCAGACGCTGGCCATGCAGGGCGGCAAGTTCGAGCCCTCCCTGACCGCCGCTGCGCCATCGGCCCACGGCAACGAGCAGGTCGAATTCCTGGTGGCCGGTCATGCCGGCACCACGCCGCGGCCACTGGCCAAGGTGGCCTCCGGCGGCGAACTGTCGCGCATTTCGTTGGCGCTGTCCGTCATTGCCAGCCGCGCGGCGCGCGTGCCCACGTTGATCTTCGACGAAGTCGACAGCGGCGTAGGGGGCGCAGTGGCCGAAGCCGTCGGCAAGCTGCTGCGCGAACTGGGCGAACGCCACCAGGTGCTGTGCGTGACCCACCTGCCCCAGGTCGCGGCCTGCGGCAACACCCAATTCCTGGTCAGCAAGACCGAATCGCGCGGCACCACCCGGTCCCGTATCGAAGCACTGGACGATGGCGCCCGGGTCGAGGAAATCGCCCGCATGCTGGGCGGCATCAAGCTCACCGCCACGACCCGCGAACACGCCCGAGAAATGCTGGAAGGGTTCGGGCGGACGCCGGCCTGATCTGCGCCTGGCCCGCCAGCCGGCGCAGCCCTTGCAGGAATAAAAAAAGCCCCTTCGTACAGAAGGGGCTTTTGCCTTCACTGACCCGCGGCGAGCGCGGCCGGGATCAGTGGGTCTTGCGTGGAAAAGCTCAGCGGCCTTTCAGGCAGCTGCCGCAGATGCCATACAGCACCATGGCGTGGCTTTCCAGCGCAAAGCCGTTGTCCTTGGCGATCTTTTGCTGGCGCTTTTCGATGTCCGGATCCGAGAACTCGACCACTTTGCCGCAGTTCGTGCAGATGAGGTGATCGTGGTGATCGCCGTCGTTGAGCTCGAACACGGCCTTGCCGCTGTCGAACTGGCTGCGGGCAAGGATGCCGGCCTGTTCGAACTGGGTCAGCACGCGGTAGACGGTGGCCAGGCCGATTTCGACGTTTTCGCCGATGAGAGCACGGTAGACGTCTTCGGCGCTGAGGTGGCGCTGGTCGGACTTACGGAAGATATCAAGAATTTTCAGGCGGGGAAACGTCGCCTTCAAACCCATGTTTTTCAGTTCGCTTTGGTCGCTCATGGTGTAATCGCTCTCCGTCCGCGTTGGCATGGGCAAGGATACCGGGTAACCGCGAGCCGGCCCCACCAGAATTCCTGCCGCCCCGCAGAACTATCCTTATGAAACCTTTATGATAACGGTTTTGTCTGCTTCCAAATAATAGGGGCGCGTAGTGTCCATGATTGCACGAATTCCTTCCCGCTCGCTCAAGACCGGTTTGGCCATCGCCGCCCTGGCCGTCGCCCTGGCTGGCTGCACGGGAAACAAATGGGGCTTTCCCTATAAGGCCGGCGTTCAGCAAGGCAACTGGATCACCCAGGAGCAGGTCGCCCTGCTGCAGCCCGGCATGACGCGCGAGCAGGTGCGTTTCGCGCTGGGCAGCCCCACGCTGACCAGCGTGCTGCACGCCAACCGCTGGGACTACCCCTACTACTTCAAGCCCGGTTACGGAGAAGCCCAAGAGCGCAAGTTCACCGTCTGGTTCGAGAACGACCGCCTGACCCGCTGGGAAGGCGACAAGCAGCCTGACCTGCAGCCCTATCAGCTGAACACGCCCGATGCCGCCGCCGACGCAAAGGCCGATAAGCGCCTGAACGAAGACGAAGCCCGGCTCAAGCAGGAAGCAGACCAGAAAAAGCGTGACGCCGCCGCCCCCGTCAGCCCCATGAACCAATACCCCGGCCAGCCTGGCAACGCCCCCGAGCCGCTGCGCTAACCCAAGGATTCACCACATGCGTATTGCTATTGCCGGCGCCAGCGGCCGTATGGGCCAGATGCTGATCGACGCTGTCCTGAAAGCCGGTGGCCTGCAACTGGCCGTCGCGCTAGACCGCAAGGGTTCGACCGCGCTGGGCCAGGACGCGGGCGCCCCGCTGGGCCAGCAGACCGGCGTCGCCATCACCGACAACCTGGACGCCCTGGCCAACGCCGACTGCCTGATCGATTTCACGCGCCCCGAGGGCACGCTGGAACACCTGCGAGCCTGCGCCAGACTGGGCGTGAAGGCCGTCATCGGCACCACCGGCTTTGACGACAACGGCCGCGCCGCCATCGAAGTGGCCGCGCAAAAAACCGCCATCGTGTTCGCCCCCAACATGAGCGTGGGCGTCAACGCCACGCTCAAGCTGCTGGACATGGCCGCGCGCATCCTGAATTCCGGTTACGACGTCGAAATCTTCGAAGCGCACCACCGCAACAAGGTCGATGCGCCGTCCGGCACCGCCCTCAAGATGGGTGAAACCATCGCGTCCGCCTGGGACGTAGCCCTGCCCGACGTCGCCACCTGGAGCCGCCACGGCGACACCGGCGTGCGCAGGCCCGGCACCATCGGCTTCTCGGTGCTGCGCGGCGGCGACATCGTCGGCGACCACACCGTGTCGTTCTGCGGCATCGGCGAACGCATCGAAATCACCCACAAATCGGCCAGCCGCGCCACCTACGCCGAAGGCGCGCTGCGCGCCGCGCGCTTTCTGGAAGGCAAGCACAACGGCCTGTACGACATGCAAGCTGTGCTGGGGCTTTGATCCCGGCGCCATAGCCTGCCCACGAAAAAAGGACCCTCGGGTCCTTTTTTCATGGCTGCGCTTTTGCCAGCTGCGGCGGGACTAGGGCCTGTTCACACGAGAAGGCGCCTCGCACAGGCCTAGACCACCACCGGCTCGGGTTCCAGCATGACGCCGTAGCGCTCGGACACGTCGGCCTGGATTGCCCGCGCCAGCGCCATGATGTCGGCGGCCGTGGCGCCGCCGCGGTTCACCAGCACCAGCGCCTGACGATCATGCACGCCCGCCGCGCCCAGGCTGCGGCCCTTCCAGCCGCACTGGTCGATCAGCCAGCCGGCCGCCAGCTTGTAGCGCCCATCCTGCTGCGGATACGACACCATGCCGGGGTGCCGGGCCACCAGCGAATCGCGCTGCGCGGCCGAGATTATCGGGTTCTTGAAAAAACTGCCGGCGTTGCCGGTAACGGCCGGATCCGGCAGCTTGGCGCGGCGAATGTCGCACACCGCGTCGAAAACATCGCGCGCGGTCGGCTCGCCCTGGGCCAGCCGCGGATGGCGTTGCAGATCCGGATAAGCCAGCACCGGCTGCCAGGGCCGCGGCAGCCGGAACCGCACCGAGACGATGACCCAGCTGCCCGCCGGCTGGTGCTTGAATACGCTGTCGCGATAGGCGTAGCGGCAGTCCGCCCCATTCATTTCGACGTAGCGGCCGGCGCGCACATCCCAGGCCGTCAGGCTGTCGAACCGGTCGGCCAGCTCGATGCCGTAGGCGCCGATGTTCTGCACGGGCGCCGCGCCCACCGTACCGGGAATCAGGGCCAGGTTCTCCAGCCCGTCCCAGCCCTGGCGCACGCATTCCGCCACAAAACCATGCCAGGTTTCGCCGCCCGCAGCTTCGACCAGCCAGGCGTCGGGGGCGGCCCGCACCAAACGCACGCCGCGCAGCGCCACCCGCGCCACCAGCCCCGGAACGGATTGCGGCAGCACCAGATTGCTGCCACCGCCCAGCACCAACAGCGGGCCGCTGCGCGCGGCCAGATCGGACAGCGCTGGCAGTTGGGCGGTATCGTCCAGGGTCACGCAAGCCTGGGCCATCGCGGCCAGGCCCAGCGTATTCAGGGCGGACAGGTCCTGCTGCCGGGGAACCAGCACAGGCGCGGTAGCGGGAGAATTTGACATGGATACTGCTGGCTATGCTATATTTTTAGTCTTCGCTCATATTACTTGATTGAGCTTGGCAGCACGGTCACCCCCGATATTGCCCAGTTCAGCGCGATCTGCCAGCCCCGGCAACCAGCCAGCGGCCAGCACGATCTGAAAAAATCATGTAGAATGCGCGCCTTCTGATCGATAACCAAGTTGATCGGGCAACGCCAGAAAAGGTATCTGCCAAGGTTAAAGCCAAGGGTTAAAACCCGGGGTTCAACCCAAGAGCAACCGAACTGGAGTTGGCAATAAAAAATGGTTTGCACGCCGCAAGGCAACCAGCATCGCTGGGCACTGCGAACCCATGCGGGAGTAGCTCAGTTGGTAGAGCGCAACCTTGCCAAGGTTGAGGTCGCGAGTTCGAGACTCGTCTCCCGCTCCAAATTTTGATGCGTAGCGCGTTTTACCACCGCTGCGTAGATTGACGAAAGGGCCTGCGGGCCCTTTTTTCATTGGCGCGCCAGATCGCCGCATGTAGCAAGGGACTCCCGGTATGCAAGCACGCAATGGCATGTGCGCCAAATATGGCCTGGCTGACACGCCTCCTGAAGACATGATCGCCGTCGCCATGTCCACGTTGGGGCAGATGCCCATCTACGGCACCCGCATCGCCCTGCCGCAAAACGGCACCATCAGCTGGTTCATCCATTGCGGCGAATACTCCGATGCGGCAGACTTCTACCAGCCCGTCCACACCGCGCACCTGACCGAGCTGCTGCCGCAGGTCATCCACTACCTGCACCTGCCGCCCGGCGCAAAATTCATCATTGACGACCAGGGCTACGAAGACGTATGGATGGCGCAATGAACGTATTCGGGAAAGCGGCCACCGCCTGCGCCTGAAAGATCGGGCAATACGCCCGCACGGGAAGCCATGGCAACGTACTTCAATCTGGGCATCGACTGCGGCACGAATGCGGACATGGCCGCAGCAGCCATGGCGCACTTCCACGAATTCACCATCGCGCTGCCCGATGACGCGCCGGCAATCTGCGCGACACACCGGAGCCACCAAAGAGGCCTCTGGTTTGTCGAGGTGTGGCCGCAAGGAATGGGGTACGGCATTCCCCCAACGCTACCGTCACGGCCGGAACTATGCGATGCGCAGCCGCTGGAGACAATCCGCGACGCACTCCATGCACGCCTGCAAGCGCTCTCTGGGTATCGCCGCGCCCTTTTCGGCGGTGAAGCCTACGATCTGCTGGCGTTTGCCACTCCCGAAGAGGACAACGACCTGGACTATGCCGGGCTGATCTTTTCTCAAGATCTTTTCCCTGACCTGCCGACGCATTGCACGATCAAGCCGTTCGCCTCCGGCTACCTGCAGGTCACCGAGGTCCGCCGGTAACGGCGCCAGACCTCGGCACGCACACTAGAGGCAAACACCGCAAGCGCCGCCAGAGACCTGGCGACGAGCATGGCAAGACAGCATCACAGCACCGCGAAATGCCCCGCGATCTGCTCCTGCGCGCGCAGCCTGGCCGACTCCAGCGCCTGTCCGCCCATGGCGGTGCCTTCCACCGAGAAGAACGTCAGACTCTTCAGGCCGATCGTCGCCAAGGCCGCTTTCAGGTACGGCGTCAGGAAATCGGGCTGCCGCGCCTCGGGCCCTGAGAACAGGCCGCCCGACGATGCCGCCACAAACACCGGCCGGTCGGCCAGCACGCCGACCTTGCCTTCGCGCGTCACGCTGAAGGTGCTGCGCACCCGCACGACATGGTCGATCCAGACCTTCAGGGCCGATGGCACGGTGTAGTTGTGCATCGGCGTGGCGATGACGACATAGTCTGCACCCGACAACGACCGGATCAGTTGATCGGACTGACGCAACGAGCCGCGGCCGCTGATCTCGCTGTCAGGATCGACAGGCGAGCCCAATGCCCGGGCATAGTCCACGTCTACGTGCGGCAGCCGATTGGCGTCGATGTCGACGATGTCGCGGCCGCGCACGGGATCGTGCCGGGCCAGGTGCTCCACCACGAATTGGGACAGCCGATGGCTTTCCGAGCCCACGCCGCGCGGGCTGCAAGTCAAACGCAGGACGCTCATGCCGCTTGCTCTCCCAGCACCTTCGAAAAACGCATCGCGCCGGTCAACAACCCCTGGCGGAAATAGAAACGCTGTGCCAGAGCATTGCCCAGCCCGGTGTCCAGCACCAGCTTGGCGCAGCCGGCGTCGCGGGCGATGCCTTCCAGCGCCTGCAGCAGGCTTGCGCCATGACGTCCGCCGCGGCTGCGTTCGGTGGTGACCAGATCATCCACGTACAGGAATCGGCCGTAGATCAGGTTTTCCTGGTAGCGGTAGCCGGCCAGCGCGACGGGTTCGCCGCCCTCCCAGACTGCCAGCAAGGCGTAATTCTCGGCGCGCATGCGAGCGATGCGGGCGGCGAAGTCGGCCTCGCCAGCCAGGTGCGGGCGCAATTCCCGCATGACCGGGAAGCAGGCGCGCAGTTCCTCGGCGGTTTCGATATGGCGTATGTCCTGATGGTTCATGACTGTCCTGTCTTGCCGGACTCGGCGGTGATGCCGTGACCGGGTGGGTCCGCGGCCGAAACGGCCGACACAGACCTCATGCTAGTCAGCCCATGCCATAATTTGAAGAACCATAAATTGAACTTTGGACTAGGCCATGACGCGGTCTCCCATCGACAGCCTCCCGCCGTCCGCCGCGGCCGGCGACGCGCCGCTTTACCGCCAGATCTATGACCGCTTCCGCGGCGCCATCGCCCAGGGCACGCTGAAGCCCGGCGACCGGATTCCGTCGGCGCGGGCACTGGCCAAGGACCTGGGCGTAGCCCGCGGCACGATCGAGATGGCGTATTCGCTGCTGCATGCCGAAGGCTATGTGCAGCCGCGCGGCCAGGCCGGCACCGTCGTGACGCCAGGCCTGCATGCGCAGCCGGCCGCCACGCCACCGCCCGCGCCGGTCAAGGCGGACCCCGACACCTGGCAACAGCCGTCGTCGCTGCTGCCCTTTCAGATGGGCTTGCCCGCACTGGACGCATTTCCGCGCAAGATCTGGGCGCGGCTGGGCGCTCGCTACCTGCGCGCCACGCAGGCAGCCGACCTGTCCTATCCGCCGGCTGACGGGCTACCGGCGCTGCGCACCGCCATCGCCGCCCATCTGCAGGTGGCGCGCAGCATCCACTGCACGCCGGCCCAGGTCTTTATCACGTCGGGCTACCGCGAAAGCCTGAACCTGGTGATCCAGGCGCTGCTGCAACCCGGCCGGCAAGTCTGGGTGGAGGACCCGGGCTATCCGCCCACCCGCGAACTGCTCACCCACGCCGGACTGCAATTCGCCCCCATCGAGGTGGACGCCGAGGGCATCATGGTGTCGCGAGGCATCGCGCAAGCCCCCGACGCCAGCGCCGCCGTGGTCACGCCCGCGCATCAAAGCCCCCTGAGCGTGACGCTGTCGCTGACCCGGCGCCAGCAATTGCTGGAATGGGCCGAGCGCAACCAGCGTTGGATCGTGGAAGACGACTACGACGGCGAATACCGCTACATCAGCCGCCCCCTGCCGGCGCTGAAAAGCCTGGACCGGCACGGCCGCGTGCTCTATGCAGGCACGTTCAGCAAGGTCATGTTCCCCGGCATTCGGCTGGCATACCTGGTGGTGCCCGAGGCGCAGGTCCGGCGCTTCGAGGACGTCAACCGGGTGCTCGGCAATGGCATTCCGGGACTGACGCAGGCGCTGGTCTGCGCCTTCATGACCGAGGGGCATTTCGCGCGGCACATCCAGCGCATGCGGCGGCTGTACGCCGAGCGCCGCGAGGCCACGGCAGCGGGGCTCGCCAAGGTATTCGGGCCCGACATGCCCATCCATCCACAGCCGGGCGGCATGCACCTGCTGGTCAAGATGAAGGGGCACCACACCGACCGCCCGCTGGCCCGTCGCATGGTCGAAAACGGCATCTATGCGCACGCGTTGTCGCGCTGGTCCACCGCTGCACCCTGCGGATCGGGGCTGCTGATGAGCTTTACCAATATCGAATCGCAGGCGCGCGCCGAGCAACTGGGCCGGCGCATCCTGGCGCTGATGTGAAAAGGCCTGCCCGCACGGGCAGGCCCTTCAATAGCGGCTCGCGCCCGCTCAGTTCAAGCCGGCCTTGTCCAGGCCAAACGCGGCATCCGCCGAGCCCGGCTCGGTACGGAACGCCACGTTCAGGCGGTTCCAGCCATTGATGCCCACCACCAGGAAGGTGAGGTCCGAGATTTCTTCTTCGGACAACTGGCCGCGGACCGCTTCGTAGACGGCATCGGATACGCCGTGCGGGTGCAGCACCGTCAGGGCCTCGGTCCATTCCAGCGCGGCGCGCTCGCGCGCGCTGAACAGCTGGGATTCACGCCAGATGGCGATATGGTGCAAACGCAGTTCGCGTTCGCCGCCGATCTTGGCCTGCTTGATATGCATGTCCAGGCAGAAGCCGCAGCCATTGATCTGCGACGCGCGGATCGTCACCAGATCGTTGAACTCCTTGATGACGGCTTTCTTTTTCAGGGAAGCGCTGAAGTCCATGTAGTGCTTGGACAGCTCGGCGGACACGTGGAAGTAATTCAAACGCTGGCTCATTTCTCTCGTACCTTTTCTTCGATGGCTTGCGGATGGCACCGCGTATCCGCATAGTGCAACGGCGCGGCATGGCGAAAAAGCGCCAAGAAACGCCATTCGGGCTGGGCCATGATGCGCGCTTGAATCATGGCCCGGTGCCGGCTCCCGTGCGGGCCGCGCCGCGGCGCGGGCTTCGTTGACCCTTGCGTGATTTGATGTATACTCTCGCCTCTTCAAAGCAGTACCGCAGTGCCCCGCGCGGGAGTAGCTCAGTTGGTAGAGCGCAACCTTGCCAAGGTTGAGGTCGCGAGTTCGAGACTCGTCTCCCGCTCCAACAAATACGCAGCAGGCTGTTTCATCACCGCCGCTACGTTGTTGGAAGATCCGAATCCGGTTCTGGCGCCGCACAAGTCGGAAAACTGTGTATAATCGCTGTCTTTGGTGGATCCGGCTCTTTTTAAGAGTCCTGCCAAAAGTGAAGTTGAAGTCAAGGCTACAAAATAGCCCAGCAGTACCCCAAGCGGGAGTAGCTCAGTTGGTAGAGCGCAACCTTGCCAAGGTTGAGGTCGCGAGTTCGAGACTCGTCTCCCGCTCCAAATACAAAAAGGAAGCAACGGCCAACACCGCGCTTCCTTTTTTCTTGCAGTACTGGCGCAATGGCAGAGTGGTTATGCAGCGGATTGCAAATCCGTGTACGTCGGTTCGATTCCGGCTTGCGCCTCCAGTATTTTCCCTCCCGCACTTCCCCCTGCATCTCGTTACCCATCCCTACGCCCGGTCAATTGATTGGTTGCTAAGGTGACGCCGTTTTCATCTGACGACGATGCCATGCCCAACCATCACAAGAACCCGAGTCTCCGACGCGCCCCTTCGACCCTGCTCGCCTTATCCGCGGCCACGCTGATGACGCTGGCGCCGCTGGCGGCCGAAGCGGATTCCGATCGGCATCATCATCGCCACGGCCATGGCCGCGGCGAGTATAAAGAGAAGTATTGGGACGGCGCCTGCGAGGTCGAACGCAAGTGGAAACGCAACGGCGACTACCGCGAAAAACGCAAGTGCCGCGACGATTACCGCTATGGCTACGGCGCGCCCCAACCGGTCATGGTGCCGATGCCCGCCCCCGCCATCATCATCAACCCGCCGCCCATCATCATCCGCCCCTGACCATGGATCCATCGGTGAAAGACGCCATCGCCCGCTGGCCCGACGTGCCGGCGGTGTTTGGCTGGCTGTCGCTGGACGCGCGCGGACGCTGGCGCCTGCACCCGCAGGGACTGGCCGCGCAAGGCGGGCCGGGCGAGTCGATCACCAATACGCAGATCCTGGGGTTCATCAACCGCAATTACGAACGCGATGACGCCGGCCGCTGGTTTTTCCAGAACGGGCCGCAGCGCGTGTACCTGCGATTGGACGCGGCGCCTTACGTGCTGCGGCTCAGCGACGACAACCGCAGGCTGGTCACGCATACCGATGTGGCCGTGGAAACGGTCAGCAGTTGGTGGCTGGACGATGCAGGCCAGTTATATGCAACGACCCCGCAAGGGCCCGGCATCGTGCTGGACCGCGATCTGCCGGCCCTGCTGGAACGGCTCGTCACCCAAGACGGCGCGCCGCTGCTGGATGTATTGGATGGCTTGACGCCCGAGCAGGCCATTGGCATCGCCCTGCCAGGCGCCTATTCCGTCTCGCCTCTGCGCCTGATCAAGCAGGCGGACGTCGCCGCGACGCTGGGCTTTCAGGCCAATCCCACCGCGTAGGCTGTCCTTCAGAGCGGCAACTCCCGCAAACCACGGACGCTGCGCGGCAAGCGGACACGCGAGCCGCCTCAGAACATGCCGTTGGTATTGGCGGACTGCTCGGGTATCGGCTGCACCGCATCCCAGTGCTCGACGATCTTGCCCTGCTCAAGCCGGAAGATGTCGATGATGGCGTTGCCGCGCGTGCCCGGCTCGCGCACGGCGTGCACGTGCAGGATCACGTAATCGCCGTCGGTGAACACCCGCTTGATCTCACTTTTGGACTGCGGATATCTGTCGCGCAGGAAGGCAACGAATTTGCGGAAACCCTCCGGGCCATCGGCCGCGTTCGGGTTGTGCTGCACATAGCGGTCGCCCACGTACTTCAGGGCGGCATCCGCGTCCTTCTGATTCAAGCCCTTTTCGTAGAAAGCCAGCACCGCCTCTTTGTTGGCGGCTTCCTGCTCGGGCGACGCATGAACGGTGGGCGACAAGGCGGCGGCAATCAGGATGGCGCCCAGGGCGCGCTGCGTGAACGTCATGGAATCTCCAGATAAAAAAACACCGGTACGGCCGGTCCATTCTAGGTGCCCGCCGTAGCCGGTGCGACGTCCAGTCTGGTTGACAGACTGATGCGCGAGGCGATCAGCCGCGTCCGCTCTTGACCAGCGCGTACTTGCCGTCGCCCAGCAGCGCCAGCACGGCGGCCGCGACCGACAGGAACACGGGGTATTCCCAACCGCCATTGGGGTTGCTGAAGCCCCAGCCGTTGCCGAAGTGGACCGTGGACGCAACGAACAGCTGCACGGTGGCAATGACGGCGATCCAGCGGGGCACGACGCCCAGGATCAGCAGGACGCCTGCGCCGATTTCAAAGAACGTGACCGGATAGGCCAGCCAGCCGGCAAAGCCGATCTTGGCGAAGAACTGCGCGGTGCCGGGCAGCGTGAACACCAACAGCTTGGTCAGGCCGTGGGCCAGGAACATCACGCCCAGCGCGATGCGCAGCAAAAGCGCCGCATAGGGCGCGGTACGGGTATCGATCATTGCACTCTCCGTGAGCGAATCGCCCGGAACGGGAAGATTCTTCATGGCCGCTATTCTTGCGATTCCAAAAACAAAGATAAACATGCAAAATCGCAACTTATTGTTCCCCAAATTGAAACAATCCAGGACCTCCCCATGGACACCCATAGCGCCATGCAGACCTACGCCCGGGTCGTCGAACTGGGCTCTTTCGCCGCCGCCGCGGACAAGATGGGCCAGGCCCGTTCCGTCGTGACGCGGCAGATCGCCTACCTGGAAGAGAAATACGGCGTGCGACTGCTGAACCGCACCACTCGCAAGCTCAGCATGACGGACGCCGGTCGCGCCTTCTATGAACGCGTGCGGCCGATCCTGGCGGAAGTGGCGGACCTGGAGCTGTCGCTGCAAGCCGAAGGCCGGGCGCCCAGCGGCCGCCTGCGCGTGAGCGCGCCGGTATCGTTCGGGATCCTGCACCTGGGGCCCGCCATCGCCGAATATCTGCTGCGCTATCCGGACGTGGTGATCGACCTAGACCTGAACGACCGGGTCGTGGACCTGGTCGAGGACGGCTACGATGTCGCGGTGCGTATCGGGCCGCTGCAGGACTCGTCGCTGGTAGCAAGGCCACTGGCGCCGCAACAGTTGCTGGTGTGCGCGGCGCCCGCTTACCTGGAACGCCACGGCACTCCGCGCACGCCCGAAGATCTCAAGCAACATCGCTGCCTGCACTACGCCTACGCCAGCACGGGCAACGAATGGCACTTCGAGAAAGACGGCATCAGCCACCTGGTGCGGGTCAATGCCGCGCTGCGGGCGAACAACGGCGACGTGCTGCGCACCGCCGCGCTGGCCGGACACGGCGTGATCCTGCAACCGGAATTCCTGGTGGGCGACGATGTCCGCGCCGGCCGGCTGGTCGCGCTGCTGCAAGACTACGGTCACACTCCGATTTCCATGTACGCCGTCTACCCGCACCGGCGCTTCCTGTCGCCCAAGGTGCGCTCGTTCGTCGAGCATCTGGAAGCGCGCTTTGGCGGCCGCACGCCCGTGCCCCCCGCCCGGCGCGCCAGTCGGCGCGGCAGCCGTTAGAATCGACCCCATGACCGCCAAATCGCCCCTCGAATATTTTCCCGCGCCGCGCCGCGCGAACTTCTGCAGCCAGTGCGGCTCGCCCGTGAACCGGCGCGTGCCCGAGGGCGACAACCGCGAACGCGATATCTGTGACCACTGCGGCGCCATCCATTACCAGAACCCCCGCCTGGTGGTCGGCACGGTGCCTGTGCTGGACAACCGCATTCTCCTGTGCCGCCGCGCGATCGAGCCGCGCTACAACACCTGGACGCTGCCGGCCGGCTTCATGGAATTGGGCGAAAGCACTGCGCAAGGCGCCGGCCGCGAAACGCTGGAAGAATCCGGCGCGCGCATCCGGCTGGGCGAGATCTACACCATCATCGACGTGCCCCAGATCGAGCAGGTGCACGTGTTCTACCTGGCCGAGGTACTGGGCCCCGAGCTGGATCCCGGCCCGGAAAGCCTGGAAGCCCGCTTCTACGACGAGGCCGACATTCCCTGGGACGACCTGGCGTTCCGCACCGTGGCCACCACGCTGCAACGCTACTTCGAGGACCGCAAGCGCGGCACATTCGGCCCTCACCACTACACCCTAGAATCGCACCGTTGAAGCTGCCCTGGCTTGCCGCAGACACCCCGTTTCCGCCCGCCGAATTCGCCCTGACGGATCCGGACGGCCTGCTCGCTGCCGGCGCGGACCTGTCGACGGACCGGCTCATCCAGGCATATTCGAATGGCATCTTCCCCTGGTATTCCGAAGGCGAGCCCGTCCTGTGGTGGAGCCCGGACCCGCGCATGGTGCTGGCCTGCAAGGATTTCGCGCCCTCGCATTCGCTGCGCAAACTTTTGCGCCAGATCGCCCGCCACGAATATGAGGCCGCGCCGCGCATCGAGGTCCGGGTCGACACCGCCTTTACCGAGGTGATGGCGCAATGCGCCGCGCCGCGCGACGGCCAGCCCGGCACCTGGATCACCGCTGCCATGCGCGAGGCCTACCGCGCCTGGCACGCTGCCGGCTACGTCCACAGCATTGAAACCTGGATTGACGGCGAACTGGCCGGCGGCCTCTACGGCATCAGCCTGGGCCGCATGTTCTTCGGTGAGTCCATGTTCACGCGCGTCCCCAACGCGTCCAAGATCGCGCTGGCCTACCTGGTCCGGTACGTCAGCGCCCAGGGAGTGCAATGGATCGATTGCCAGCAGCAGACGCGCCACCTGGCCAGCCTGGGGGCACAACCCGTGCCGCGCACGCGCTTCCTGTCGCACGTGCGTACCGCCACCGCTGCGCCGCCCATCGCCTGGGCGCCCGGGCGGCTGGACAGCGCCGGCAGGCTGATTCCCCTGGCCGTCGACGCCGGGCCTGCCGCCCCGGGCAGCACCGCCCGGGGTTAGGCCCGCCCGGGGTTAAGCGTTAATATGTACGCATCCCGTCACGGACTTGGCGCCGCACGCCGGGACCCCAGATGAGCCAGCTAAAAGAATTACCCTTCTCCACGCTGCAGTTTTACGCGACCGCTCCCTACCCTTGCAGCTATCTGCCGGGACGCCAGGCACGGTCGCAGGTGGCCGCGCCCGGCCACCTGATCAACGCCGGTACGTACTCGCAACTGGTGGAACAGGGCTTTCGCCGCAGCGGCCTGTTCACCTACCGCCCGCATTGCGACAATTGCCACGCCTGTGTGCCGGTGCGGGTCGATACCGCAAGCTTCGCCCCCAACCGCAGCCAGCGCCGCGCCTGGCGCGATCATCGCAGCCTGCAATCATTCGTGGCGGAACTGGCCTGGTCACCCGAGCATTACCGGCTGTACACCCGCTACCAGCAAGGCCGCCACCCCGGCGGCGGCATGGACGAAGACAGCCGCACCCAATACGCGCAGTTCCTCCTGACCAGCCGCGTCAACACCCGGCTGGTCGAATTCCGCGACCCCGGCGGCGTGCTGCTGATGGTGTCCATCATCGATGTGCTGGACGACGGACTGTCGTCCGTCTACACCTTCTACGACCCCGACATCGCAGGCAGCCTGGGCACGTACAGCATCCTGTGGCAGATCGAGCAATGCCGCACCTTGAACCTGCCCTGGCTGTATTTGGGCTACTGGATCGAGGACAGCCGCAAGATGTCCTACAAAGCCAGCTTCCATCCGGCCCAATACCTGATTGACGGCACCTGGGGCGATGCCCCCGCGCCGGCCGGCGCCCTGCCCGGCGCTCCGGCCTGAACCCCGGTACGCTTGGCCGTGCACGAGCCGCCCGCGGGCGGCTGAGCCGGCCAAAGACGCTTTACAATCCCGCTCCATGTCGATCCTTTTCCACGCCTACCCCCTGGCCCGCCCGGCGCTGTTCGCCATGGACGCGGAAACCGCCCACGAAGTCACCCTGTCGGGACTGCAGCGGGCCTACGATTGCGGCGCGACCCGCAAGCTGCTGCATGCGCAGCCCAAGACGCCCTGCACGCTCATGGGCCTGCAATTGGCCAACCCGATCGGCCTGGCCGCGGGACTGGACAAAAACGGCGCCTATATCGATGCGCTGGGCAATCTGGGGTTCGGCTTTGTGGAAGTCGGCACCGTGACCCCGCGCGCCCAGCCGGGCAACCCCAAGCCGCGCATGTTCCGGCTGCCGCGCGCCAATGCGCTGATCAACCGCCTGGGCTTCAACAACCAGGGCCTGGATGCTTTTCTGGCCAATGTGCAGCGCAGCCAATGGCGCAAGCAAGGCGGCATCCTGGGGCTGAACATCGGCAAGAACGCCGACACCCCGATTGAACGCGCCGCCGACGACTACCTGATCGGGCTGGCAGGGGTCTATCCCCACGCCGACTACGTGACGGTGAACATCTCGTCGCCCAACACCAAGAATCTGCGCGCGCTGCAAGGCGGCGACGAGCTGTCGGCGCTGCTGGCCCAACTGGCGGACAAGCGCCGTGCCCTGGAAGACCAGCATCAGCGCCGCGTGCCGATGGCGGTGAAGATCGCCCCCGACCTGACGACGGAACAGATCGATGCCATCGCCGACGCCCTGCCCCGCCATGGCATCGACGGCGTGATCGCCACCAACACCACGCTGTCGCGCGATGCCGTCAAGGGCATGGCGCACGCCGAGGAAGCCGGCGGCCTGTCGGGCGCGCCGGTGCATGAACTGTCGCTGGCGGTGATCCGCCGCCTGAAGGAACGTCTGGGCGACAGCCTGGCGATCATTGGCGTGGGCGGCGTGCTGTCGGGCCGCCAGGCGCAAGAAAAAATGCAGGCGGGCGCCGATGCCGTGCAGCTGTACACGGGCCTGATCTACCGCGGCCCCGCCCTGGTGGGCGAATGCGTGCGGGCCATCGCCCGCCAGTGACGTCACGGGCCAGGCAAGGCCTGGCCGCCCCGGTCTCGCCGGGGCATTGCGCCCCCGGCGTGCGCAGCGCAGGCAAAAAAAGAGGCCACCCGAAGGGTGGCCCTAATTCCAGCTCTGCTCTGTCACTCAACAGTACTACATAACTGCGATTTGCGCAGCAGCGCGCGCCAAATACTTAGGCGCTGCGGCGGCTGCGGCTGGCAACCTTGGTGGCGGCGTCGGCGGCATCCGTCGCAGCCTTGAAGGTCGCGTTGGCGGCGGCATTCAGGTTGGACTCAGCGACTTCGGCAGCCTGCTTGGCGGCCTTGGTCAGCGAATCGTAGGCGCTGTTGGCGGTGGCCAACGACGACTTGATCAGGGCGACGGCGCTTTCCGAACCCGTGGGGGCGTTCTTGGAAAACTGCTCGACAGCGTCGGTCAGCTGCTGCTGGCCTTCGGCGATTTGTTCTTCGGTCAGCTTGACCAGATTGCCCTGCACGCCGGCAACGATGTCATACACGTGCTTGGTGTAGGCCAGGGCCTTTTCGGCGCCCGGTTGCAACAGGCCCGAGGCGAACGCCGCGGCTTCTTGCGGGTCCTTGACGGAGGCGGCTTGCTGCGACTTCTGGGCGACTTCGTCCAGGGTGGCGCGAACGACCTTCAGGTTCAGCTCGACCAGCTTTTCGAAACCGGCGAACACAGCCGACTGGGCGGCCACGAACGTGTTGATGCTGGCTTGTTGACGGTCCAGGACTTGCTGCGGAATAGCGCTCATAGAATTGCTCCTTTTAGGGGTAGCCGGAGGCTTTCCGGCAGGTAAGGATGGTGTCTGCGACGAAACGATAAGAACGTGCGCGGAAACTGGTACTACAAGCTACCGCCGGCCCGTTTGATGCACTGCACAATTCACATTCTACGGGCCAAAAAAACCTTGTCAAGCAATATTGGTGCAACGCAACAACTATTTGCACTTTAACAGTGCACGCCTGGGCAGGGGGTTGATCCTGCGCAAGGATTTCCCATGATTCGGGAAATACCGGACATGACGGCGTATCAATTCTTTTCTACACTGCTTGCACGCTGATGACAGACAAACACAAACGATAAGTCAGCGATCAAAAACACATCGCAGCAAGCAAAACCCCTGCAATCGGAGACTTCATGACCTTCATCCCCCGCACGCTTTCGGCCCTGCTCGCGGCCAGCGCCATGTTCGCGGCCGGCGCCGCCCACGCGGAATTCCCGGAACGCCCCATCAATATGGTGGTGCCTTTCGCCGCCGGCGGCCCGACCGACAACGTCGCGCGTTCGCTGGCTGAAGCCATGCGGCACTCGCTGGGCCAGACCGTCGTGGTCGAAAACAAGGGTGGCGCGGGCGGCACCATCGGCACCACGCAAGTGGCTCGCTCCCAGCCGGACGGCTATTCGGTGCTGCTGATGCACGCCGGCTTCTCGACCGCGCCGTCGCTGTATAAGAATCCGGGGTACGACCCCTACAAGAGCTTCGAACCCATCGGCCTGGTGGTCGATGTGCCCATGACCATCATCGCCCGTTCGGACTTCCCGCCCAACACCATCCAGGAGCTGGCCGAGTACGTCAAAAAGAACAAGGACAAGGTCTCGCTGGCCAACGCGGGCATCGGCGCCGCCAGCCATCTGTGCGGCACCATGCTGGTCGAAGCCCTGGGCGTGCAACTGCTGACCATCCCGTACAAGGGCACCGCGCCGGCCATGAACGACCTGCTGGGCAAGCAGGTGGACCTGCTGTGCGACCAGACCACCAACACCACGCAGCAGATCGACGGCGGCAAGGTCAAGGCCTATGCCGTCACCAGCCTGCAGCGTGTGCCCACCCTGCCCAAGCTGCCGACCATGGACGAGTCCGGCTTCAAGGGCTTCGAAGTCGGCATCTGGCATGGCATGTGGGTGCCGAAGGGCACGCCCAAGCCCGTCGTGGACAAGCTGGTCAAGAGCCTGCAGGCCGGTCTGGCGGATCCCAAGTTCCAGGAACGCATGAAGCAGTTGGGCGCCACGGTGCTGACCGCCGACGCGAATCCCCAAGCGCTGGACGCCAAGGTCAAGCAGCAAGTGCCGCAGTGGGCCGAGCTGTTCAAGAAGGCCGGCGTCGAGCAGCAATAAACCTGGCCACTGCCGGCAGGCCCGCCACGGCGGGTTTGCCGGGCAGACGCCCACCGGCGCGCGCCGGCATCAAAAAAGCCCCTTGCGGGGCTTTTTCTTTTGCCGGGCGCAGCGCGCGCTGCCGCGGATCAGGATCGCATGGCCTGCGCCGCCAGGCCCAGGCCGTTGAACCCGCTGGAAACGGAGGGCTCGTAGCCCAGCGCTTCGGAGATGCTGGCGGCCGTGTCGACCAGGGCCTTGATCCAGTCGTCTTGCAGGCGCTCGGCGGGCGCCGAGATCGACAGGCCGGCGACCAGCTTGCCGGTGTCGTCGAAAATGCCCGCGGCGATACAGCGCACGCCCAGTTCCAATTCTTCGTTGTCGCGCGCATAACCATGGCGGCGAACCAGCGCCAGCTCGCGCTCGAGCCGGTCCAGGTCGGTCAGGCTGTTGCGGGTATGGCCGGCCAGGCCGGTGCGCAGGGCGTAGGCGCGCACCTGGCGCGCGTCGCCGGTGGACAGGAACAGCTTGCCGGTGGACGTCAGGTGCAGGGGCGCGCGGCCGCCGATGGCGCGCACCACCTGCATGCCGGAGCGTTCGCTCCAGGCGCGGTCGATGTAGACGATTTCGTCGCCCTGCTGCACGGACAGGTTGATGGTCTGGCCGGTCAGCTTGTGCAGCGAGCGCATGGCCGAAATGGCGGCCTCGCGGACATTGAGCCGCCCCTTGACCAGCGACCCCAGCTCCAGCAGGCGCATGCCCAGCTGATAAAGGCCATTGTCCACCCGCTCGACGTAGCGGCCCACGACCAGGTCATTCAGGATGCGGTGCGCGGTGGACGCATGCAGGCCGGTGGTCGCGGACAATTCCTTGAGCGTGACGGGATCGGGCTGCGCGGCCAGCGCGTCGAGCAGGCGCATGGCGCGCTCGATGACCTGGATGGCGATGGGATGGGACGAGGCGCCATCGGCCTCGGCGTCCAGGGGGTTGCGGGGGGTGGAAAGACGGGACATAGGATGGGAAGGGGCTCGCGCGGCGCCACCGAAAGAGACCGGTCTTGCGGCAACGCAGCAAACAGTTCTTTCCCGTATTGTGAAATTTACCAGCGGGTTTGGCAACCGCTTTTTTCAAGGCTAAAACGGGGACACTCCCCATTCCGCCCCGTCACGCCGCAGGAGGCGCCAGCTTGCCGCCCAGACGCAGCACTTCGGCCCGCAGGAATGCCAACGCCTCGGCGGCCGCCTCAGGCTCGCCCTTGACGCCCAGGTCAATGTGCGGCGTGCCGCCCGCCTCGCCCACGCTGGGCAGGCTGAAGGCTCGCACGCCCGGCCAGCGGCTTTCGACGCTTTGCATGGCCGGCGTGATGCGCGATTCGGGCATGCTGAAAACCAGGAAGGAATGCTCGGCGTACTGGCGCACATGCTGCAATGCACGATAGCGCGTGTCGAGCGTCCATTCGAGCATGGGCCACGCCATCACGGGAAAGCCCGGCACGAAGGTGTGGTCGCGGATGAAAAAGCCCGGAATGCGGTTATAGGGGTTGGGGACGATCTCGCAGCCTTCGGGAAACACGCCCATCTGCAGCCGCTGCTGGTTTTCGGGCGCGTTCATGTCCGCCGTGCCCTGCCCCTTGGCCGCCATTTCGGCGGTGCGCAGGGCGATGGCCTGCGCCGCCTCGGGGTGCAGGGCAAGCGGCAGGTCCAGCGCCGCGGCCGCGGCCTGGCGGGTGTGGTCGTCCGGCGTGCCGCCGATGCCGCCGCAGGAGAACACCACATCGCCCGTGGCGAAGCTGCGCCGGTAGGCAGCCACCAGGGTGTCGCGCTCGTCGGGCAGGAATTGCGCCCAGCTCAGTTGCATGCCGCGGGCGGCCAGGAGTTCGACGACTTTGGAGAAATGCTTGTCCTGTCGGCGACCCGACAGGATTTCGTCGCCGACGATGATGAGGCCGATGCGGCGGGAGACGGATTCTTCAGCCATGTCCGATTCCAGATTGAGGCGAGTTGAATGAGAGAGGCCGTCGCATTCAGGCGACGTCGATGGTGCGTTCCTGGCGCAGGCGCTGGACGGCGTCCAGCCCGTAATGCGCATAGACCAGCGCCGAAAACACCGGGAGGATGATCCAGGCCGGCGGCAGCAGGTTGAGCAGCGAGCAGATCAGGCCGATGACCCAGAAGCCGCCGTTATTGCGCTTGAGGATGATCTTGCGCTCGGCGGGGCTGGCGTGCTCGACGATGGCGTCCAGCCGCATCATGCGCGAGAACGCGAAGGCCCACCAGAATATCGACAGCACCACGGCCATGGGCGGCACCAGCCACAACGGCAAGGTCAGCAGCCAGCCGGCGGCGAATGCCACCGAGACCCAGACCGCATTCCAGACGCTGACGGCGGTGGAAAACCTGCCCTGATGGGCCAGGCCCGCGTATTCGCGCTGGCCCACGTGGCGCAGCACCAGCGGCATGACGAAGACGGCGGCAATGGCCAGGCCCAGAATGCCGGACACCGGCAACAGGATGGCCGCGGCGATCACGGGGATCAGGTAGATCTTGAGCGAGAACAGCCCCATCGCCACCAGCCATTCGTCCGTGCGGTTGACGAAGTCCCAGTGCGAGGCTTCGACGCGCAGCCAGTCGGTCAGGGGCGTCCAGAACAACCAGAGCAACAGGAACGCGCCGACCAGCGCGATCAGGAAAGGCAGCAGCACCGCGAACAGCATCGTCGGATGGCATTGGGATACCAGCGCGCGCTTGAAAGCCTGCGCGACGCTGCCCGCGGGGCCGGAGAAACGGCCGGCCCCAGCGGTTTGGGAATCAGTGCGCAAGGCAGTCATGGCGTCGGAAATGAAAGGTGGACATCCCAGGTATGATAGTCAAACACGCCTGCCTTCGCTCGTATGACGCTCCTAGTACCCGGCTCCGATCTCTCCGCCCTGCGCGCCCAACTGGCGGCTTCGCCCCAGGCCTGGCTCGTCGCCTGTTTCTGCGCCGCCTGGTGCGACACCTGCGAAGAATACAAACCCAAGCTGCGCACGCTGTCCGGCACCTTCCGGCAGCACGTATTCGCCTGGATCGACATCGAAGACCATGCCGAGCTGCTGGGCGAAGTCGACGTCGAGAACTTCCCCACCCTGCTGGTCCAGATCGGCGACCGCGTGGTTTTCTACGGCCCCATGTTGCCGCACATCGGCCATCTGGAACGCTTGCTGGAAAGCCTGAACGAACACAGCCCGGCGGTAACGTCGGCCCTGCCCGACTTGCCCAGGCTGCTTGCCGCCTGATCCGTCCGCGCCTGAGTTGCGGGCAAATAAAAAGCGCCCTGCAAGGGCGCTTTCTCTTTTCGGGCGGTGCATCAAAAAAGCCCCCCTCAGGCGCAGCTCGCGCACACAGTGCGCGCGGCGTAGGGGGATTACTTCCGGCTGCCACCAAGTAAAACGGCAACCTGGCGCTTGGGCGCCGTCGAGCTGCCGTTCTGGCGCGGCGCCTGTTCTTCGGCGGGTGCGGGAGCCGCCGACGGTTCGTAGGGCTTGAGGAAGAAATCGTCCACGGGCTGGCGCGACGAGTTCGAGCCGTAGCCGCCCCCCGAACGCCGGTCCGACGAACGGCCGCCGCGCTCGCGGCTTTCGCGGCCGCCTTCACGGCCTTCGCGCGACGACGAACCGCGTTCTTCGCCACGGCCGTGGCTGCGGGCAACCAGATCGGCGGGCACGTCCAGCGTGCCGCGCGGCACTTCGCGCTTGATGAGCTTTTCGATGTCGAGCAGGAAGCGCTCTTCGTCGGGTGTGAACAGGGCGATGGCTTCGCCGGAGGCGCCCGCGCGGCCAGTACGGCCGATGCGGTGCACGTAGTCTTCGGCGTTGTACGGCAGGTCGTAGTTGATGACGCAAGGCACGCCGGCCACGTCCAGGCCGCGGGCCGCCACGTCGGTGGCGACCAAGACTTCGAGTTCGCCGGCCTTGAAGGCTTCAAGCGCCTTCATACGGTCGGCCTGGGTCTTGTCGCCGTGAATGGATTCGGCCTTGACGCCATCGCGCTCGAGTTCGCGCGCCAACCGCGCCGTGCCGATCTTGGTGTTCGAGAACACGATGACCTGCTTCAGGCCGCGCGACTTCACCAGGTGCACAACCGCGGCGCGCTTCTTGTCGCCCGCCATCTTGTAGGCGATCTGCGTGATGGTGGTGGCCGTGGCGTTGCGCGCCGCGACTTCGATTTCCACCGGGTGGTTCAGGTAGGAACGGCCGAGTTTGCGGATTTCGTTGCTGAAGGTGGCCGAGAACAGCAGACCTTGGCGCTGCGCGGGCAGCAAGCGGATGATGCGTTCCAGGTCGGGCAGAAAGCCCATGTCCAGCATGCGGTCGGCTTCGTCCAGCACCAGGATGCCGACCTGGCTCAGGTTCACGTTCTTTTGCTCGACGTGGTCGAGCAGGCGGCCCGGCGTGGCCACCAGGACTTCGCAGCCGCGGCGCAGCGCTTCTTTCTGCGGCCCGATATCGACGCCGCCGAACACGACCGCCGAACGCAGGGGCGTTTGCTTGCTGTAGCGCTTGACGCTTTCGTAGACCTGGTCCGCCAGTTCACGCGTGGGCGTGAGGATCAGCGCGCGCACCGGGTGCCGCGCAGGCGAGGCGCTGGTGTTGGCCAGCGGCATCAGGCGATGCAGGATGGGCAGCGTGAACGCCGCCGTCTTGCCCGTGCCGGTCTGGGCCGCGCCCATGACGTCGCGCCCTTCCACCACGACGGGGATGGCTTGGGCCTGGATGGGGGTGGGCGTGGTGTAGCCGGTTTCGGCGATCGACTGCAACAGCAGGGGATGCAGCCCGAAGTCGGAGAACGTGGGCGTCGGCGCGGGCGCTGCGGCGGTGGGTGCTGCGGATTGAGTGGATTCAGTCATCAGGGTTTGGCAGATACCGGGACCATTGAAAAAGAACAAAACGAGAGTGCTTCGAGCACTGCACTGCATATGCATCGGGACAACCGGAACGCGCGCCACGCTCACGCGGCCACGTGCAAACCACCCTGGCGCGCAAGGCGCGTCACGGGCAATCTGCACCCTGCCTTGCAGGCCAGGCGGCGCATTCTGGTTTCGATACTTATGAGGGCAGTACCAGGCCCGGATTGCTGTGGATAAGTTGATTTTAGCGCAGCCGGCCTACCACACGGGCAAGCGCGTGTCAGGAATGCGCCCTGGAAGGGCCCCGGCCCCGGCCGGGCGAGGTCTGCCGCGCAACCCATGTGTCCATCCAGCGGACACTTGACGAGCAAAGCACGGCCGTCAGCCGGCCAGCCAGCGCAAGCCCCACAGGACCGCCATGCCGACGACGATGACCAGCACCGCGCTGCGGGTGCGCAGGAATACCAGGATGGCCACGATGCCGGCCACCAGCTTGTAGTCGAATAGGGGACCCAGCCCAGCCTTCCAGGGCAGCAGGTCCGGCACCACGATGGCGGTGAGCGCGGCGGCCGGCGCGTAGCGCAGCGCCCGGCGCACGCCGTCGGGCAAGGGAATGTAGTCGCCAAACAGCATGAAGCCGGCGCGGGTCAGCACGCTGCACAGCGCCAGCAGCAGGATGGCCGAATAGACGTAGATTTCGGAAGGCCAGAGGATCATTGGCGCGCCTTGAAGAAACGTTCCGCCCACATGCCGGCCACGACCCCGGCAATGACCGCGGCCGCCAGCCCCAGGCGCAACGGCAGCACCTGGCCGGTCCAGGCCACCACGCCCGCGGCCAGCATCGACACCAGCATGGGCTTGGAATTGGCCAGCGGCACCGTGATGGCCAGAAGCGCCAGCACCGCCGCAAAGTCCAGCGACCAGCCGGACGGCACCATGGTGCCCAGGTAGATGCCGACAATGGATGAGGTCTGCCAGACGAGCCAGCCGGGGGCGACGGCGCCGATGAAGTACCAGAGCTGCTCACGGGTGCCACGCTCGGCGGCGTCGCCGAACCGGGGCATGAACAGCACGAAGCCCATATCGGTGGTGAAGTAGCCCAGGCCCAGGCGCTTGGGCCAGGATAGATGGCGGAAATAGGGTTGCAGCGCGGCGCCGAAGATCAGGAAGCGCAGGTTCACCACGCAGCCCGCGGCGAAGATCAGCCACAGCGGCGCGCCGGTAGCAATCAGGGGCAAGGAGGTGAGCTGGGCCGAGCCGGCATACAGCAGCAGCGTCATGGCCAGGGCCATGGATTCGGTCAGTCCGGACTTGACCATGGCCACGCCGGTCACCAGCCCCCAGGTCGCGGTGGCGATCAGGGCCGGCACGATGGCGTGCACGCCGGAACGGAATGCGGCGATACGCTCCTGGCGGACCACCCGCGGATCTTCGGTATCGGACAACGCGGACTCAGAGGACAACGGCGGACCCCTGGGTATTCGGACAGGACGACATGGAGACTCTATGGAAGGAAACGCACGACAACCTGCTCGCGTGCCGGGCCCGCGGAAGGCCCGCAGGCACCACGCCGGTGCGCGAATAGGGGCCTATTGTAACCTCGCCGCTTGATACAATACGGCCCTCACATTGAGAGGGAGCAGACCATGTCGATGGCTGACCGCGATGGCTTCATCTGGTATGACGGCAAACTCGTGCCCTGGCGCGATGCGACCACGCACGTCCTGACGCACTCCCTGCACTACGGCCTGTCGGTCTTCGAAGGCGTGCGCGCCTACCACGCCGAGATCGGCACGGCGATCTTCCGCCTCGAAGACCACACCAACCGGCTCTTCAATTCGGCGCACATCTACCAGATCCCGATGCCCTTCGATCGCGACACGATCAACGAGGCCCAGCGGATGGTGGTGCGCGAGAACAAGCTCGAATCCGCCTACCTGCGGCCGCTGGTGTTCTATGGCCCCGAAAAAATGGGCGTGTCGCCCAAGGGCGCCAAGGTGCACGTGGCGATCGCCGCCTGGCCCTGGGGCGCCTACCTGGGCGAAGAAGCCCTGTCGCAGGGCATCCGGGTCAAGGTGTCGTCGTTCGCCCGTCAGCACGTCAATGTGACGATGCCGCGCGCCAAGGTGGCCACCACCTACGCCAACTCGATCCTGGCCAATACCGAGGCCCTGCAGGACGGCTACGACGAAGCCCTGCTGCTGGACACCGAAGGCTTCGTGGCCGAAGGCTCGGGCGAAAACCTGTTCATCGTCAAGGACGGCGTGCTCTGCGAGCCCGAGATCGCCTCGGCCCTGACCGGCATCACCCGCTCGACCATCCACGCCCTGGCGGCCGACTTCGGCTTGCGCATTGTTACCAAACGCCTGACCCGCGACGACGTCTACATCGCCGACGAGGCGTTCTTCACCGGCACCGCCGCCGAAGTCACGCCAATCCGCGAGGTCGACAACCGCCAGATCGGCTCGGGACGGCGCGGCCCCATCACCGAGAAACTCCAGAAAGCGTTTTTTGACATGGTGAATGGCCGCAACCCGAAGTACCATCACTGGCTGAGCAAAGTCTGATTCGCGCCGCCCTGCCCGCCAGGGCGGCATTACTGCCCCAACCTACCGACCACCGGTATTTTTATTCAGGAAATTCCATGACCGCTGCTGCCCCGGCCGCCGTCCCGCACCCCCACGAAGTCATTGAAGTCGGCGCCGAAGACCTGCCCGTCTTCTGTCCGGGCCCCAAGGCCCCGCTGTGGAGCATGCATCCGCGCGTCTTCCTGGACGTCGCGCGCAATGGCTCGGCGCGCTGCGCCTACTGCGGCGCCGAATACCGGCTCAAGCCCGGCACCGTGCTGCACGGCCACCACTAAGCCTTCGCCGCAACCGCCAAACCGTTCCCGCCATCATGTTCGCCACGCCCGAAGAAGCAGAACACGCGTTCTACGAAGCCCTTGAGCAGGGGGACACCGTCCGCCTGATGCAAGTGTGGGCGGACGACGAGGAAGTCGTCTGCATCCATCCGGGGGGCCTGCGCATCGTCGGCCACTCGGCGGTGCACGAATCCTGGCAACACGTGCTGGCCAACGGCCCCCTGCATATCCGCCCGCTGCGCCCGCTGGTCATGCTGAGCATGATGTGCGCGGTGCACGTGCTGGTCGAGCAGGTGGCGGTGCGCACGCGGGAAGGCACGCAGTTCGCCAACTGCTACGCCACGAACATCTACCACAAGGGTCCCACGGGCTGGCGCATGGTGATGCACCACGCCTCGTCGGCGCCCACGGAAGCCGGGGTGCTCGACTTGCACGACGTACCCGACATGCTGCACTGAAGGCGGGTGGATTTTTTTGGCTGCTGCTCGTTTCGATACCACGCCCTGCCCTGTTCCCTCCTGGTTGCCCGGAGGCGATGCCCAGACGGTCTACGCCGCGCTGTTCGCGCAGTACCACCGCATCGCTTTCGTGCGCGACCGTGTCGAAACGCCTGACACCGATTTCGTCGATTTCGACTGGACCGGTCCCGGACTGTTCCCGCACAAGGCGGCCGACGGCGCGCCGGTCAGCGGACAAGGCCCCGTGGCCAACGGCAAGACCGCCGCGGCCCGCTGGATGACCGACGCCGACTGGAAATCGCTGCCGCAAACCGCCGACACGCCGGCCCTGCTGCTGTTCCATGGCCTGGAAGGCGGCAGCAACAGCCGCTACGCGCAGTCCATCGCGCATCACTTCCGGGCGCGCGGCTGGATCGTCGTCATTGCGCACTTCCGCGGCTGCTCGGGCGTGCCCAACCGCCTGGCGCGCGCCTATTATTCCGGCGATTCCGCCGAGGTCGGTTTCCTGCTCAAGACGGTGCGCGACCGCATTCCGCACGCGCGCTGGCACGCCGTGGGCGTGTCACTGGGCGGCAATGCGCTGCTCAAGTACCTGGGCGAGCACCACGAAGACACGTCCTGGCTGACCGCGTGCGCCGGCGTGTCCGTGCCCCTGGACCTCGTGGCCTGCGGCAAGACCCTGTCCACGGGGCTCTTCAACCGCAAGGTCTACACGGGCCATTTCCTCAAGACGCTCAAGCACAAAGTGCTGGAAAAGGCCCATCGCTATCCGGGTGCCATCGACGTCATGCGCATCGCGCATGCGCGCGATCTGCGCGACTTCGATGACGCCTACACCGCGCCGATGCACGGGTTCCGCAATGCCCTCGATTACTGGACCCGCGCGTCCAGCAAGCCGTGGCTGCCGCAGATATCGGTGCCGACGCTGGTGCTCAACGCGTTGAACGATCCGTTCATTCCGGCCAGCGCCCTGCCCAAGCCGGACGAATGCTCGTCCAGCATCCTGCTGCACCAGCCCACGGACGGCGGCCATGCCGGCTTTCCGACGGGCGCCTTCCCGGCGCACCTGGGGTGGTTGCCGCAGCGCCTGGGCCGCTTCTTCGAGACCGGGCTGTAACGCCGCGCATCGGGGGTAGATCCGCGCGTGGCGAGCCCGGCCGGCATCAACCCGACTTGAAGCGTTCCAGCAACTGGCGCTCTTCGGCCAGCTTGTCCTTCACTTCCTTGATCTGCACATCGATCTGCGACTGCTCGTAGAAGTCGGTAGACATGCTGCGCGCCTGCTGCAACTGCGACTCGGCCGCCGCGAAGGCGCCGGTCATGACGTAGTAGCGCGCCAGGTCCCGGCGCGCCTGCACCGGCTTGCCGTTGCGCTCTTCGCTTTGCGCCAGCATCTGGTAGAGACTGGGCTCGTCCGAGCCCCATTGCTTGATCTTGGCGCGCAGGTAGTCCTGCGCCTCGGCATGGCGGCCATTAGCCTGCAGCGCGGTGGCGTAGGCCAGGCCCAGCGCCCGTTGCTCGGGCCAGCGGCGCGTGGCGGCCTGCGCCAGGTCCTGCGCACGCCGGTAGTCCTTGCGGGCCAGCGCGATATCGACGGCGAGCTTGGCCATTTGCGGCGAATCGCGCCCGTCGGCCGAGGCCAGCCCCATATTGCGTTCGGCCTCATCCAGACTGTTGCGCTGGAAGGCCTGCAACGCCAGGCCATAGTACGCGGCCGAGCGACGCACGCCGGACAGGGCCTGGGCCTCGTCCTGCAATTGCTGGGTGGCCGACCGCAGGCTGACCGCGTCGCGCCCCTGCACCACGCGCATCTTGGCGCGCACGTACCAGAAGTCGTCGCTGTCGACGTGGCGCGCGGGCGGCAGCGAACGCACGCGGTTCTGCACATCGGACATACGCTCGATGGACAGCGGGTGGGTACTGGCCCACGAGCCGCCGCCCGCGCCTTCGTTCAGGCGCGATGCGTTCATCAGGCGCGAGAACATCTGCGCCATGCCCTCGGCGTCGTAGCCGGCCTTGGTCAGCATCGTGAAGCCCGCCCGGTCGGCCTCGCGCTCGGCGTCGCGGGAAAAGCCCAATTGGCGATTGATGGCGGCGGCCTGGCCGAACGCGGCCACGCCCATCGCCAGGTTGCCCCCGCCGCCGGCCAGCGCGGCCAGCAGTGCGCCGGCCAGGCTGGCCAGCATCACCATGCTGTTCTGGTTCTGCTGGGTCATGCCGCGCGCGATGTGACGCTGCACGACGTGGCCGATTTCGTGCGCCAGTACCGCCGCCAGCTCGGACTCGCTGCCCGAGGACACGATCAGCCCGGTATTGACGCCAATGAACCCGCCCGGCATGGCGAAAGCGTTGATCTCGGGGTCGCGCACGCCGAACATCTCGACATCAGGCACCGCGCCGGGCGAAAACGCCGCCAGCTTGCGCCCCATGGTGGTGAGGTACTGGCTGAGTTCGGGGTCGTCGATATAGGTGGGGTCGCGGCGCCCCTGCGACATGATGGCTTCCCCCAGGCTGCGCTCCAGCATGGGGGAAAGATCCGCGGCGGAGGCGGCGCCCATCGTGGGCAAGCCCACGGGCTGGGCCCAGGCGGCCACCGGCAAGGTCGGCGCGACCAGGGCGAAGCAGATTCCGGCGATCGCGCCCCGCTGCGCAATCGAGCAAATGGATGGCATTTTCCTGCGGTTCATAAGCCTATGATAGCGATGCGCTTAAAATGTTTCATCGTTACCCCCTACGAGGTTTCAATGCGTCCCGTCCGTAAAGCCGTTTTCCCTGTCGCCGGCATGGGCACGCGTTTCCTGCCCGCCACCAAGGCAATGCCCAAGGAAATGCTGCCCGTCGTCGACAAGCCGCTGATCCAGTACGCCGTCGAAGAGGCCGTGGCGGCAGGCATCACGGACCTGATCTTCGTGACGGGCCGCAACAAGCGCGCCATCGAAGACCACTTCGACTCCGCCCCCGAGCTCGAGTCCGACCTTGAAAGCAAAGGCAAACACGAGCTTCTGGCGATGGTGCGGGGCATTCTACCTGCCCACGTCAATTGCCTCTATATTCGCCAGTCGGCGCCGCTGGGCCTGGGCCACGCCGTGCTGTCGGCGGCGCCGGCCGTGGGCGATGAGCCCTTCGCCGTGCTGCTGGCCGACGACCTGATCGACGGCGACGCCCCCGCCCTGAAGCAATTGGTGGACGTTGCCATGCTGCAGAACGCCAGCGTGCTGGGCGTGCAGGACGTGCCGCGCGAAGACACGCGCAAATACGGCATCGTGGCTACCCGGGCCGGCGATGCCAAGGCCGACGGCCGCACCGAGCGCGTGACCCATATCGTTGAAAAGCCCGATCCCGCAGCCGCGCCCTCGACGCTGGCGGTGGTGGGCCGATACGTGCTGGAAGCTGCGATCTTCGACCATCTGCGTTCGACCAAGATGGGTGCGGGCAACGAGATCCAGCTGACCGACGGCATCGCCTCGATGATGCGCGAACGCGCGGTGTACGCGCATCGCTACGAAGGCACGCGCTACGACTGCGGCAGCAAGGCAGGCATGTTCCAGGCCACCGTGGCGCTGGGCAGGAAGTACCACGGCCTGCTGCCGGACTGATCCGGCAGGCGCGCCTCCCGATCGGGCGCGCCAGGCGGTACCTCGGCCACGGCAGGCTTCAGACGGACGCGGCCCGGGCCCGGGCACGGGCCTGCGCCATGGCCTCGCGATCGGCCTTGCGCAGACGGCCCTTGGCCGACAGCCGCATCAGCGTCCCCAGGGCCACCATCAAGCCGATCACTTCCACCAGCGCGGCCGGAATCCACATGGTCAGGCCGCCGATGGTCTGGTCTGTTTGCGCCGACATCGCGATGGCGCGGCCGCACAGCTCGAACAGCGGATAGATATCGCTTTCGGTGAAGGCGATGACCGCCCCCGCCACCATTTGCGGCAGCATGGTCAGGATCGGTGAAATCACGCGGCCGCCCGGCGTCATCGCGGCAGGCGGACTGGGACGCCGGTCCAGGATCAGGTTCCAGTACATGAAGCCGCTGATCACCACGGACCAGTTCATCAGGCGATACAGCCGCCAGTCGAGCATGGAATAGAACTGCACCGACGGGATCAGCCAGACCAGCACCAGAAATACGAACAAGGTCGGCACGAAGATCTTGTTGGTCAGCACGGCCACCGTGCCGCGCCCCCACCCCGTGCGCAGGAAATCACGCAGCCGGATGCGCCAGGACATCGGCAGGCCCGCACGCATGGCCTGGCCAGGAAAAGCCGCCATGACGAGCAACGGCCCCAGGTGGTGCAGCACCAGATGCTGGATGCGATGAATGAAGAACATCCGCTCGGCGTAATAGTCCAGCCGCGTGTGCAGGGACAGGTACAGCAGCACCATGCCGACCCAGAACAGCACGCGGCGCGCGCCCGATACATGATGGACGCGCTGGCCGCGCACGAACAGCACGATGGCCACCAGGAAGGAGGCCACCAGCGTGGGAGAGAACTCCCAGGGTATGAGCCATTCGAGACTGTCCATGCGGGTCATCCGGAAAATGCCGCCGGGGGGAAAGCCGCCCGGGCCAAAATGCGCAACCGGGTCGATTGTAGTGGACCCGGACGCCCCCCGTCCGGCTCAGAACCGGTGCGAAATGCCCGTGCCAAAACGCGAGGTATGGGAATGGCCCGGATCGAACTGGTTATCCAGGGTGTAGTTGGACGCGTAACCGGCGAACGCATAGAGCGTGGTACGCGGCGACAGGTCATAGGTATACCCCAGGGTCACCAGCTGCGCATTACGCGCCCTGGAGCCGTCTTCCCACTTCCAGTCCGGGCTGGCCAGCGACCACTGCGCCACCACGGCGCCATGGCCCACCGGCACGCTGGCGCCCAGCAGCCAGGCATTGACGGCGCCCCCGCGGGCGAACGCCGCCGGTCCCAGGTTCTGGCCGAGATTATCGGGATCGCCGCCGTCCAGACCGACGTAGCCGTTGCGCTGGCGCGACCAGGCCACCGACACCTTGACGACCTCGAAGTCATAGGAGGCCCCCAATTGCACCGCCTGCGGCCGCCCATTGTTGCCGGCGGGCGGCTCCGCCAGGCGCATCTGGTCCCAGGTGGCCACCGCCAGGAGCGGTCCATCCTCGTATTTCAGGCCCAGGCTGAGCGCGCGGTTGTTGGCGGCGGTCTGGAAGCGGTCGCGGCCATCGGCGTCGAAGGCATAGCCGATGCCGGCCTGGAAACCCTGCCAGGTGGGCGTGTAGTAGTTGACCAGGTTGCTGAACTGATAGTTGTCGGACGCCTTGAAGGTGGCGCCCATGCCCATTTCCTTCCAGGAGGCCAGCTCCAGCGCATTACCGTAGGTCTTGCCGACGGTGTATTGGCGGCCCAGGCGCAGGTCACCGTAGCGCTCATGCGCCAGGCCGACCCAGGCACCGTAGTTGAACAGGCGGTCATCATCGGCGCGCTTGCCGGTGGACGGATCGAAGCCGCTTTCCAATTGGAAGCGGGTGTGCCAGCCATCACCCAGGTCTTCGCTGCCGCGCAGGCCCCACAGGGAATCGGTCAGGCCGCCGTTGAGCAGGCCGCTATGGCTGCCCTGGCCCGACGTATGGGTGGTGGCGATGCCGGCGTCGACCACGCCGTACAGTTGCACGCCCGGGCTGTCGCCGGCCGCGTGCGCCATCAGGGGAATACTTGCCGCGCCCGCCATCAGCGTCGTGGCAACAGTCGTGATTCTCATAGCTATCTCCTGAATTTTCGGCGGGCCACATGCCCGCCGCCAGGTGGTTCGGTTTGACTATTGCCAGCCGTAGCGGCGGACCCAGATACCCTTGAGCAACTGCGTCAGGACGCAGTAGCTGAGCAGGATGCCCACCAGCCACGGGAAGTACGACCACGGCAGCGCCTGCAACTGGAAGTAGCCGGCCAGGGGCGAAAACGGCAGGAACAGCCCCAACCCGACCACCATCACCGTCATCGCCATCAGCGGCCAGGCGGCGCGGCTCTGCAGGAAGGGAATCTTGCGTGTGCGGATCATATGCACAATGAGCGTCTGCGACAACAGCCCTTCGACGAACCAGCCCGACTGGAACAGCGTCTGGTGTTCAGGCGCGTTGGCCTGAAACACGTACCACATGAGTGCGTAGGTGGCGATGTCGAAAATGGAGCTGATAGGGCCGAAAAACACCATGAAGCGCCCCAGGCCCGCGGGGTCCCACTGTTGGGGTTTCTTCAGAAGTTCCGCGTCGACATTGTCGAACGGAATCGCCGTCTGCGATATGTCATACATCAAATTCTGCAGCAGCAAGTGGATCGGCAGCATCGGCAGGAACGGCAGGAAGGCGCTGGCCACCAGGACCGAGAAGACGTTGCCGAAGTTCGAACTGGCGGTCATCTTCAGGTACTTGAGCATGTTGCAGAAGGTCTTGCGGCCTTCGATCACACCGTCTTCCAGCACCATCAGGCTTTTTTCCAGCAGGATGATGTCGGCCGCTTCCTTCGAGATGTCCACCGCGGAATCGACGGAAATCCCCACATCCGCCGCCCGCAGGGCCGGCGCATCGTTGATGCCGTCCCCCATGAACCCCACCGTATTGCCTTGGGCGCGCAGCATGTGCACGATGCGCTCTTTGTGCGCCGGCGTGAGCCGGGCAAACACGTTGGCCTCGCCCACGGCCACCGCCAGGCGGGCGTCGTCCATCGCTTCGATCTGCTCGCCCAGATAGACCTTGCGGACCTCGAACCCCACTTCGCGGCAGACCTTCTGCGTGACCAGTTCCACATCGCCGGTCAGCACCTTCACTTCGATGCCCGACCCGCGCAGGGCCGCCAACGCCGGGCCGGTGGATTCCTTGGGAGGGTCCAGGAAGGCGATGTAGCCCACCAGCACCAGGTCGGACTCATCCGCCACGCCGTAGGCGGGCTGCGTGGGCGGCAATTCGCGTACGCCCACCGCGATCACGCGCAGCCCGTCGCGGTTCAGGTCGGCCGTCACGCGGCGGATATCCGCGCGCCGCGCATCGGTCAGCAGGTGCACGTCGCTGCCCACCCGCAGGCGGGTGCAGACCGACAGCATTTCTTCCAGGGCGCCCTTGCAGATCAGCTCGTGGTGCTCGCGCCCGTTCTCGGTTTCGCTGACCACCACCGACATGCGGCGGCGCGAGAAATCGAATGGGATCTCGTCGATCTTGCGGTACTTGGCGGCCAGGTCCAGCTTGCGCTCGACCTCGGCATGACGCAGCACCGCCACATCCAGCAGGTTCTTCAGGCCGGTCTGGTAGTAGCTGTTCAGGTAGGCATAGGCCAGCACGTCATCGCTGGTGGCGCCGTACACGTCGGTGTGACGCTCGAGCACGATGCGGTCCTGCGTCAGGGTGCCGGTCTTGTCGGTGCACAGCACATTCATCGCGCCCAGGTTCTGGATGGCGTCCAGGCGCTTGACCACGACCTTGCGCCGCGACATCCGCACGGCGCCCTTGGCCAGCGTGGCGGTAACGATCATGGGCAGCATTTCCGGGGTCAGGCCCACGGCGATCGCCAGCGCGAAGAGCAGTGCCTCGAGCCAATCGCCCTTGGTGAAACCGTTGATCAAGAGCACGACCGGCGCCATCACCAGCATGAAGCGGATCAGCACCCAGCTCACGCGGTTGATGCCCTGCTGGAATTGCGTGGGGATGCGCGAGGTCTGGGTCACGCGCCCGGCCAGTTGGCCGAAGTAGGTGCCGGCCCCGGTCGCAACCACCAGCGCGCTGCCGGATCCGCTGACCACGTTGGTCCCCATGAAGGCCATGTTCTCCAGCTCGAGCGCGTTGGCGGTCGCGGCGCGCTGCGCGGCGTATTTTTCCACCGGCAGCGATTCGCCGGTCAGCGCGGCCTGCGCGATGAACAGGTCCTTGGCCCCCAGGATGCGGCAGTCGGCCGGGATCATGTCGCCGGCCGACAGCAGCACCACGTCGCCGGGCACCAGTTCGGCCAGCGGCACTTCGATCTGGCGCGAGCCGCAGGCGTGCAGCGAGACGCCGAAAACACGCTGGCCGTTGCCTTCGGCCATGCCGGCGGTGTCGCTGCGCAGGACGGTGGCGGTGTTCTGCACCATGGCCTTCAGGGCTTCGGCAGCACGGTTCGAGCGCCGCTCCTGCACAAAGCGCAAGAGCGTGGAAATGACCACCATGGAACCGATGATGATGACGCTCTTCCAGGACTGCTCGTCGGGCTCGGCCATGTACACATCGGTGACCCAGGACAGGGTCGCCAGGCCGGTCAGGAGCAGGTTGAAGGGGTTGCGGAAGGACTGCCACAGGTGCGCATGCCAGGTCAGCGGCTTTTCATGATCCACCTCGTTGGCGCCGTAGCGGGCGCGGGCTTCTTCGGCCTGAGCCTGCGACAGACCGCCGCGGCCGCTGCGGAACATCGCAAACAGCGCATCGAAGTCCATGCTCGCCACATCCAGCATGCGGCGGTTGGCACGGCGCGAGGCGTCGGAGGATGCCGCGGCCGCCTGCCCGCTGCCTTGTTCAAGCATGGGGGAACGCCGGAAGTGGCGCCCCGATCGCCGCAGCCCGGCCGCGGAGGAAAAAAAGGTCTTCAGGAACTTAAACATCGGAGTGCTCGGGTTTTTGGTGTTGTTCTGGGAGACACGGGCGGCAGGCGGCCAGGCCTGATCGCAAGCAGCACGAGGCCACGGTCTGCGCAGGCAGACCGGATCCATGACGTACAGGCGTGCGCAGGCACCGGAGCAATGCTGCCGGTGTCCGGATCGCGTCGATGGGCGCGCCGGGAGCGTGAAGCGGAACGGGAAACTAGCGGAAGAACCTGGGCCGGCGGAACCGGCGCGCGCGTAGCGGGCCTGGCCGGGGGTTCAGGGCTGCGGATTCCGTACGGACCGGGTGACTATCCGGCCAGTCGGCTCGCAAGGAGAAGACGGGTCAGACGGACGAACCGGCGCCACGCGTGGGGCGCGATCGAGGCTCGGGGTCTAAGGCACTGGGCATGGTCTCTCCTGGGGGATGGCGGGCGGACTCAGGCCGCCAGCGGTTGGGCGCCGAAATGCACGTGGCGCACAGCGGGATTGGCGCTCAGCCGACGCGCTTGCGACATCAGCTCGGCGCGCAGTTCGGGCGGGCAATTGACGGTGATGCAGGCCGAGGCCATGCCAGGGTCGCGGCCCTGGTCGATCTGCACCTGCGAAACATCGAGTCCGGCAGCGCTGAAGTCCAGGCAGATCTGCTTGCGCAGGGCGCCCAGTTCATCGCGCGGGCAGATGACGGTCAGGCGCGAGGTGCCGCGACGGCGGCCCAGGGCGGTGGCGCGGTCCACGCCGGCGCGGCGCAGGAACAAGTCGAAGAAACGCATAACGACCTCCATTGCAAAATGGGGAGCGGTATCGCGGATACGCGCACACACACGCACGGCGCTTGGCGAGCGGACACGAAAGGTGCACGAACGCTGGCGCTGCGACTAGCGGCGGTTCTGGCGGATGATGTCGGGGGAAGCATCCCGGCAAGCCGTAAGCTTGCGCTACCGCCCCGTTACTGCCTGGGGCTTGGGATACAACCGCAACCTGTTTAGCAGGCTGCGGCAGACGGAGTTCTGCGTGGACCTGTTAAACAGCGACGTCGATGCAAGATCGACTACTTTCGCCGGAATCGGTATTCACGAAGACTGCTCCTGAGATGGATAACGGCAGAATTTTACGCGGGTTTCCACTGATGGACAAGGTTTAAGGGCATAAAAAGGCCGATTGTGCGAAAAAGGACGCAGGGCCGGCGCGCCTTGCGTCCCGAGCGTTCATTGTCAGGCGTAGAAATGCCAGCCCAGGTAGGCCGCGAACAAGGCGTAGAAACCGCCCACCGCGGACAGCGCCGGCACGCTCATGACGGCGCGGCGGAAACGCAGCCACAACAGGCTGATGGACAGCATGGTGAACAGGCCCGCGGCCAGCAGCGGGCCATCCAGCAGCCAGGGCGTCATGAAGATGCCCAGCGCACTGGGGATGGTGGCCTGGATCATCATGGCGCCGGAAATATTGGCCAGGGCCAGGCGTTCCTTGCCCTGGCGCACCCAGATCAGCGCGTTCATGATTTCGGGCAGTTCGGTGGCGACGGGCGCCAGCAGCAAGGCCGCCACGTGCGGTGACGCGCCCATGGCGACGCCCAGCAGTTCGATCTGGTTGACGAACACATGGGAGGCGCCGGCGATCACCACCAGGGCCAGGATGGTCTGAGTGGCCGCCCAGAACATGGACGGATTGTCATCGCGCGGACGCAGCTTGAGCGGCTCCAGATCCTCGCAGTCGATGCAGTCCTCGTCGTTGCTCAGTTCGCGCTTGATGTACAGGCCGTAGGTGGCCAGGAACAGGATGCCCAGCCAGGGCTTCCAGGCAAAGGCCAGCAGGCCCAGCCCGACCTTGAAGATGAAGATGCCCATGAACCAGGCCTGGTCGCGGGCCAGCCGGCGCTGGTCCGCGTTGATACAGTTGGCTTGCGTGGCTTGGCCGCGGCGGGCGCGCCACAGGGCAAATCCGACGACGGCGTAGGCCAGGGTCGCCAGCACCAGCGGACCGCCCATGGCGGCGCCGACGCCGATGTCTTTCTGTTCAGGGGTATCGCCGAAGACCACGGCCATGAAGGTGACTGCGCTTTCGGGCAGCGCGGTGCCGAAGGCGGCCAGCACGGTGCCGGTGGCGGTAGCGCCGAGATGGAACCGGTGTCCAACCCATTCAACGCCGTTCACGAAGAACTCGCAGGCGAGATAGATCACTGCCGCGGACAGGAAAAACAGAAACAGGGTGAGCAACATATCGACGCAGCCGGACGAGCAGAAACCAATTGGCGCGACACAGCGGCTCGCCCGGCAAGGGTGAACGCTACGCGGCCAAAGGTCTCGCCTGGCTGATCCATGCGCGGGCGGGCCGCGACATGGAGACCGTTAACGCCATGGAGTTCTGGCAACCGCTACGCGGTACCGAACCACCAAGTCTGTTGACGCTAACTCCTTTGGGGACAAAGGATGGCTACTCCCCAATGACAGAGCCGCGATTGTAGCAGTCCGTCCATGACCGTCCAATGACTTCACGCCCCTTGCACGCCGAAGCCGCCGCACTGTCGCATCGGCGGCACGGCGAGTAAAGTGAGGACATTCCAGCTTCCCGCGCGGCCCGGCCGCCCCGTTACCCATGAGCCTGCCTCCCGACGACATCGCCCCTTTCGCCGCCCGGCGCCAGCGCCTGATGGACCGGATGCGCGCGGACGGAGGCGGCATCGCCATCCTGGCCACCGCTCCCGAGGCCATCCGCAACCGTGACGCCGAGTACCCCTACCGGCACGACAGTGATTTTTTCTATCTGACCGGCTTCACCGAGCCCGGCGCCTGGCTGGTGCTGATCGCCGGCGCCACCGACCGTGCCCTGCTGTTCTGCCGTCCGCGCCACATCGAGCACGAGATCTGGGAGGGGCGGCGCTTCGGTCCCGAGGCCGCGGCCGCGCATTTCGGCTTTGACGACGCGCACCCGCTGGATGCGCTGGACGAGCTGGTGCCCAAGCTGCTGCTGGACCAGCCGACACTGTACGCACCGCTGGCTGGCGACAAACGCAACGACGGCCGGCTGCACCGCTGGCTGGCGGCGGCGCGCGAGGCCAGCCGCGGCGGCCATGCCCCGCCCGAGCGGCAGCAGGACATCCGGCCGATCGTCGCCGAAATGCGGCTGATCAAGGATGCCGCGGAAATCGCCGCGATGCGCCGGGCGGCCAAGATATCCGCCGGCGCGCACGTCCGCGCCATGCGGGTGGCCCGTGCAGGCATGCATGAATACGAACTGGAAGCGGAACTGCTGTACGAGTTCCGCCGCCATGGCGCCCAGGCGGTGGCGTACAACAGCATCGTGGCCGCCGGCGCCAATGCCTGCGTGCTGCACTACCCCGCTGGCGAGGCGGTGCTGCGCGACGGCGACCTGGTGCTGATCGACGCCGGTTGCGAGGTCGACAGCTATGCCAGCGACATCACCCGCACCTTTCCCGTGAACGGCCGCTACAGCGGTCCGCAGCGTGCGCTCTACGACCTGACGGTGGCGGCCCAGGAGGCGGCGGCGCAGGCGACCGCGCCGGGACGTAGCTGGAACGACGCCCACGAAGCCGCGGTGCGCGTGCTGGCGCAGGGCATGCTGGATCTGAAATTGCTGAAGGGATCGCTGGACGGCGTGATCGAGTCGGGCGACTACAGCCGCTTCTATATGCACCGCACCGGCCACTGGCTGGGGCTGGACGTGCACGACGTCGGCGACTATCGCCAGCCGGGCGCGGGCCAGGGTGCCGACCGCCCCTGGCGCACACTGCAAGCGGGCATGATGCTGACGATCGAGCCAGGCATCTACGTGCGCCCGGCCGACGACGTGCCCGAGGCCTACTGGAACATCGGCATCCGCACCGAAGACGACGCGCTGGTCACGGACGAAGGCTGCGAACTGATCACCCGCGGCGTGCCGGTGCAGGCCAGCGAAATCGAAGCGCTGATGCGCGAATGAGGACGGGGCCGGCTCAGAGCACCAGGCCGTCCAGCCAGCCCATCGCGACCCAGATGTACACCACCACCATCGCAATGGCGAACATGGACACGGTGGCGCCCACCAGGCAGGCCAGGATGGCGACCAGCACCGGACCCCAGCCCGTCCTGTTGGCCGCGCCCTGCCCCGGGTTGTAGAGACGGTCGAATTTTTCGTCGGGCATCAGCGAGAACACCGCGCTTTCGATGAAGCCGTCGATCATCGGGATGAACAGCACGAAGAACGCCGGGTTGTCGTACCAGACCGGGTAGAAGCGGAATGCGCAAAACAGGCTGATCGCCGCCACCAGCGTCACCAGCCAGGCGTGGCGCCGGCCCAGATACCACCAATGCGCCCCCAGCCAGCCGAACAGGCAGGCCAGCAGGCCGACGGCGACCTTGCCGCGCGGACGGCGGCCGATGGCGGCGGAAAGCGAAGAAGAAGCCTCAAGCTGCGTCATATCGATCAACCGGTAGAGAGGTCCCCGGCGCCAAGCCGCGCCGGCTGCCCGCGATTGTAGTGGACAGGTAAAATCCGGGCATGACTATCTCCGCCTTCGACATTGCGATTCTTGGCGCTGGCCCCGTGGGCCGCGTGCTGGCGCTGATGCTGGCGCGCGTGGCGCCGGACCCGGCCCGCATCGCCCTGCTGGCCGGTGCGACGCAGGCGCCCGCCACCCCCGCCGCCGCGCCGGCGGCCGACCCTCGCGTGCTGGCCATGAACCATGGCAGCCGGGTGCTGCTCGAATCCCTGCACGCCTGGCCCGCGAAGGCGGCGGACATCCTCAATATCCACGTCTCCCAGCGCGGCCGGCTGGGCCGCAGTGTCATCCAGCACACCGATTTCGACGTGCCGCAACTGGGCTGCGTGGTGGCCTATTCGGCTCTGCACGCCAAGCTCGAGGAATGCGTGGCCGCCAGCGGCGTCACGCTGCTGGCCGGGCCGCCGGCCCAGGTCGACGGCCAGGATGGCGATGGCGTGCGCATCCGTCAGGGCGATGCGGCGCTCAGCTGCCGCATCGCCGTGCAATCCGACGGCGCCGGCGCCAGCGACGTGCGCCGCGACTACGGCCAGCACGCCCTGCTGACCACCGCCCACGCCACCCTGCCGCGCCGCGGCTGGGCCTGGGAGCGCTTTACCGCTGAAGGCCCGCTGGCGCTGCTGCCGCATCCGCAACTGCCCGACGCCTATTCCGTGGTCTGGTGCAGCGCGCCCGAGCGCGCCGCCGAACTGGCCGCGCTGGACAACGCCGCCTTCTCCCAGGCGCTGTCCGCAGCTTTCGGCGACCGCCTGGGCCGGCTGTCCTGCCAGGCGCCGCGCCATGTCTTTCCGCTGGCGCTCAGCGCGCGGCGCGCCCTGGTGCAGGGCCGTGTGGCCGCGATCGGCAACGCGGCGCAGACGCTGCATCCGGTGGCCGGCCAGGGCCTGAACCTGGGATTGCGCGATGCCGCCCGGCTGGCCCAGGCCCTGGGCGGCTGGCTGGCCCAGCCGAACGCCAGCCCGTCCGCCGCGCTGGCTGATTTCGGGCGGGCGCGCCAATTCGACCGCGTCGTCACCGCTGGCCTGACCGACCTGATGCCGCGCATCTTCGCCACGGGGCTCGCGCCAGTGGAGCATGCCTGTGGCCTGGCCCTGCTGGGCCTGGACCTGGCCGCGCCCTTGCGGGCGCCGCTGGCGCAGCATCTGCTGACCGGGTTCCGCGCCTGATTTGATCCTGCTTTTTCGGCTACCTGTTACCAAACTGTTGCAGGACGGAAAAGAGGGTTCGATCGAGCCGGTTAAAATGTGACCATGCGCATAGGCCCGTGGACCCTTCCCAACAACGTTCTTGTCGCGCCCATGGCGGGCGTGACGGACCGTCCTTTCCGACAGCTCTGCAAGAAATTGGGGGCCGGTTACGCCGTCTCGGAAATGGCCGCCAGCAACCCCAAGCTGTGGGATAGCGTCAAGACCTCGCGCCGCCTGAACCACGACGGCGAAATCGCGCCGGTGTCGGTGCAGATCGCCGGCGCCGATCCGGCCATGATGGCCGAGGCGGCGGTCTTCAACGCCAACAAGGGCGCGCGCATCATCGACATCAACATGGGCTGCCCCGTGAAAAAGGTCTGCAACGTGGCCTCGGGCTCGGCCCTGCTGCGCCACGAAGACCTGATCGCCCGCATCCTGGACGCCGTGGTCAATGCCTGCGCCCCGCTGGGCGTGCCCGTCACCCTGAAAACCCGCACCGGCTGGGACCGCGACAGCCGCAATGCCCTGCGCGTGGCCCGCCTGGCCGAAAACGCCGGCATCGCCGCGCTGACGCTGCACGGCCGCACCCGCGCCGACCTCTATACGGGCGAGGCGGAATATGACACTATCCGCGCCGTCCGCGCCGAGCTGAAGATTCCACTGATCGCCAACGGGGACATCGACTCTCCCGAGAAAGCCAAGCGCGTCCTGGATTACACTGGCGCCGACGCGGTCATGATCGGCCGGGCGGCCCAAGGCCGTCCCTGGATTTTCCGCGAAGTCGACCACTACCTGCGCACGGGCGAAACACTGGCCCCTCCCAGCTATGGGGAAATGCGCGAATTGCTGCTCGAACATCTCGACGACCACTACCGCTTCTATGGCGAACACACCGGCGTACGCACGGCGCGCAAGCACATAGGATGGTATCTGGACGGCCTGCCGGATGCGGACTCGTTCCGCGACCGCATGAACCTTATCGACAACACCCGCGACCAGTGGCGGGCGGTGTCGGACTGGTTCCTCAATATTTCTCGCGACGGCAACACCAACCCGGCGCCTGTCGCGAAAGCCCTGCTGGCGGCATAACCGCCTCAACACCAACATAAAAATATCTGTACTCAAATGAGCAAGAAAGATGTCCTGGAAGAATGCGTGCGCGCCAGCCTGGAGCGCTATTTCGAAGACTTGGGTGAATCCGAGCCCCACGATATGTGGGACATGGTGATGCGCTGCGTGGAGCGCCCGGTGCTTGAAGTGGCGTTGGAACGGTCTGGCGGCAACCAGTCGCGGGCATCCGAAATGCTGGGCATCACGCGCAACACCCTGCGCAAGAAGCTGCTGGCTCATAACATCCAGGTATAGCGTTGCCTTGCGGGCGGGCCCCTGGCGCCGCCCCTTTCCAGATTTCCCATCCCGACCTGAAGCGAGACCGGGGCACCTGCCCCACTCCCGTCCCTCACCATGAAAATCGAAACCGCCCTGCTTTCGGTGTCCGACAAGACCGGCATCGTTGAATTTGCCCGCGCGCTCGCCGCGCGCGGTGTGCGCCTGCTGTCGACCGGCGGCACCGCCAAGCTGCTGGCCGAGTCCGGCTTGACCGTCACCGAAGTGGCCGCCCACACCGGCTCGCCCGAAATCCTGGACGGCCGCGTCAAGACGCTGCACCCGAAAATCCACGGCGGCCTGCTGGCTCGCCGCGACAGCGCCGAGCACATGGACACCATCAAGGCGGCCGGGATCGATCGCATCGACATGCTGGTGGTGAATCTGTATCCGTTCCGCGAAACGGTGGCCAAGCCGGACTGCACCTTCGCCGACGCGGTCGAGAACATCGACATCGGCGGCCCGGCAATGCTGCGCGCCGCCGCCAAGAACCACGGCACCGACGCCGGCGGCGTGACGGTCGTGATCGACCCGGTGGACTATTCGCGCGTGCTGTCCGAAATGGACAACGGCGGCGGCACCTCGTATGGCCTGCGCCTGGCGTTGGCCGCCAAGGTCTACGCCCACACGGCGGCCTACGACGGCGCCATCGCCGCCTACCTGACCAGCCTGACCGAAGCCGAACCGGCGCAGGACGCCGTGCCGGCCCGCCAGGAATGGCCCGGCACCCTGACCCTGCAGATCAAGCAGGAACAGGCGCTGCGCTACGGCGAAAACCCGCACCAGACGGCGGCGTTCTACGTCGACCCGCAACGTCCGGCCGGCCTGCTGGGCAACTACCGCCAGTTGCAGGGCAAAGAACTGTCCTACAACAACATCGCGGACGCCGACGCCGCCTGGGAATGCGCGCGCAGCTTCGAGGCGCCCGCCTGCGTCATCGTCAAGCATGCCAACCCCTGCGGCGTGGCCGTGGCGGCCGATACGCTGGGCGCCTACCAGCAAGCCTTCAAGACCGACCCGACGTCGGCCTTCGGCGGCATCATTGCCTTTAACCGCCCGGTGGACGCCGCGACGGCCGAAGCGGTCAGCGCCCAGTTCCTGGAAGTGCTGCTGGCGCCGGCCTATGACGGCGCCGCGCTGGCCATTCTGGCCGCCAAGAAAAACGTGCGCGTGCTGGAAGTGCCGATGGGCCCGGGCCAGAATGCCTTCGACATCAAGCGCGTGGGCGGCGGCTGGCTGGTGCAAAGCCCGGACGCCTACAACGTGCCGCGCGATGCGCTGAAGGTGGTGTCCAAGCGCCAGCCGACCGAACAGGAAATGAACGACCTGGCATTCGCCTGGAAGGTCGCCAAGTACGTCAAATCCAACGCCATCGTGTTCGTCGGCGGCGGTATGACCCTGGGCGTGGGCGCTGGCCAGATGAGCCGCATCGACTCGGCCCGCATCGCCTCGATCAAGGCGGAAAACGCCGGCCTGACCCTGAAGGGCTCGGCCGTGGCGTCGGACGCGTTCTTCCCGTTCCGCGACGGCCTGGACGTGGTGGTGGCGGCGGGCGCGACCTGCGTGATCCAGCCCGGCGGCAGCATGCGCGATGACGAAGTCATCGCGGCGGCCGACGAGCACGGCATCGCCATGGTGCTGACCGGCACCCGCCACTTCCGTCACTGATGCGCGTCCTCGGCATCGATCCCGGCCTGCGCCGCACCGGCTTCGGTGTGATCGATGCCGACGGCTCGCGGCTGCGCTATGTGGCCAGCGGGACCATCGTGGTCCCGCCGGCACTGACGCTGTCCGAACGCCTGAAGGTCATCCTGGACAATCTGCGCCAGGTGGCCCGCGACACGCAACCCGACGTGGCCGCGCTGGAAATCGTCTTCATGAACACCAATCCCGCGTCCACCCTGCTGCTGGGTCAGGCCCGCGGCGCGGCACTGTGCGCGCTGGCCGACAGCTCGCTCGCAGTGCACGAGTACACCGCGCTGCAGATCAAGAAGGCAGTGGTCGGCACCGGGCGCGCGGCCAAGGAACAGGTGCAGATGATGGTGCAGCACCTCCTGGCGCTGGACGGCACGCCCGCCCCCGACTCGGCCGACGCGCTGGCCTGCGCGATCTGCCACGCGCACGTGGGGCCCCTGCAGGACAAGCTGGAACGCCTGGGCACCAGCCTGCGCATGAGCGGCAAGACCCGCATCCGCAACGGCCGCCTGATCGGCTGAGCCCCTGCGCCGCGCCCACGCGCCGCGTAGACCCGTATAGAATCCCCGCATCCGCCGCGGCTTTCGCGGCCTTCTCTTTTGCCAGGCCATCCCCGCCATGATCGGACGCATCACCGGAACCCTGATCGAAAAACTGCCGCCCACCGTCTGCGTGGACGTCAACGGTCTGGGCTATGACATCGACGTGCCCATGAGCACGCTGTATTCGCTGCCGGAAACCGGCGCACGCGTGACGCTCTACACGCACCTGACGGTGCGCGAAGATGCCCATATCCTCTATGGTTTTGCCACCGCCGGCGAACGCAGCGCGTTCCGCGAGCTGATTAAGGTCAGCGGGATCGGCGCGCGCACCGCGCTGTCGGTGCTGTCGGGCCTGTCGGTCGCCGACCTGGCCCAGGCCATCACGCTGCAGGAATCAGGCCGCCTGACCCGCGTGCCGGGCATCGGCAAGAAAACCGCCGAGCGCCTGCTGCTGGAAATGCGCGGCAAGCTGGACGCGGACATCGGCGCGGCCTCGCACGCCACGCCGGACAACCAGTCCGACATCCTGAACGCGCTCCTGGCGCTGGGCTATTCCGAGAAAGAATCGCTGGCCGCCCTGAAGACCCTGCCCGAAGGCGTGGGCGTGTCGGACGGCATCAAGCAGGCATTGAAATCGCTGGTGCGCTAGGCGCCGGCGGCGGCCCGCCGCGGCGACCGGTCGCCGGCTAACGCGCGGGCGCCAGGTAACCCGGCGCCACGGCTTCCAGCCCGGTGGGCACCACGTTCAGCTCGGGTGCGATCGGCCCGGTGCAGATATTGTCGCGACGCAGCGAATCCAGGTTGTCGCGCGACATCAACGGCGTGCCGGGCAGGCACTCGAACAGTGTCGCCTGCATGCGGCCCACGCCCATGGGCATGCCGATGACCGGCCGCGGATGGCCGCTCCAGCTGGCGCACAGGCGTGCGATCTCGCCCAGCGTGTAGACCTGCGGACCGCCCAATTCGTAGGTCTTGCTCCAGGTATGGGTGTCGCCCAGCGCGGACACCATTGCCGCCACCACGTCGCCTACGTACACCGGCTGCATGCGCGCATCGGCGCCCGCCAGCGGCAGCACGGGCAGCCAGCACGCCAGCCGCGCGAACATATTGGTGAAATTGTCGTCCGGCCCGAACACCACCGACGGGCGGAAGATCGTCCAGCCGCCCTCGCGCCAGTCGGCCAGTTCCTGCTGGATGGCGGCCTCGCCATCGCCCTTGGAGCGCTGATACATGCTGGTGCCGTTGGAATCGGCGCCCAGCGCGCTGACGTGCAGCAGCCGGTGCGCGCCCTGGCGGCGGCAGGCCCGCGCGATGCGTTGCGGCAGATGCACGTGCGCCCGGGCGAAATCGGAACCATAAGGGCGGCCCGAATTGCCGTGCAGGATCCCCACCAGGTTCACCACCACGTCACAGCCGCGCACGAGGCGATCGAGCGCGGCGTCGTCATGCACATTGCTGTCGAGCAAGGTGACGGTGGGCAGTATCTGGAGGTCTCGCCCCAGACCGTAGCGGCGGGTGGGCACCAGGATCTGATGCTGCGCGCCGGATAGCCGGGCGATGAGGTGACGGCCGATGAAGCCGGTGCCGCCGATGACAAGGATACGCATGGAGCAGCCCCTGTTCTTCAGGATTCAAGCCCGATTCTGCCCTGCGCGGGCCATCGCTGCAAGCACGCAAACGATCGCGCCGGGCCGCGCGGGCGGCCCGGCGCCCTGCATCGGGAGGTCAGCCGGCCAGCAACTTGCCGTAGGCCGCAAGGTCGACGTTGCCGCCGCTGATGATGACGCCCACGCGCGCGCCGCGCACCGGCACCACGCTTTGCAGCACTGCCGCGGCCGCCAGGCAGCCCGTGGGTTCGACCACCATCTTCATGCGCTCGGCGAAGAATTTCATGGTGGACACCAGTTGCTCGTCCGTGACGGTGACGATGTCGCGCACGTACTTCTGGATCAGGGGGAACGTCAGGTGGCCCAGGTGGGTGGTGGCGGCGCCGTCAGCCAGCGTCTTGGGGGCCTGGATTCGGACGATTTCACCTTTGCGCAGCGATTGCTGGCCGTCGTTGCCGGCTTCCGGCTCGACGCCGTAGACCTGGCAGCGCGGGCTGAGCGCGAACGCCGACAGCGCCGAGCCCGAAAGCAGGCCGCCGCCGCCCAGGCAGACGAACAGGTAGTCCAGTTCGCCGACGTCCTCGAACAGTTCCTTGGCCGCGGTGCCCTGGCCGGCGATGACGTCCTCGTGGTCATAGGGCGGGATCAGCGTGGCACCGGTCTCGGACTGGATGCGCAGGGCGATCTGCTCGCGGTCCTCGGCATAGCGGTCGTAAGTGACGATCTGGCCGCCGTACCCCTCGGTCGCGGCGCGCTTGGCCGCCGGAGCGTCCAGCGGCATGATGATGGTGGCCTTGACCCCTTGCAGCCGGGACGCCAGCGCGATAGCCTGCGCGTGGTTGCCCGACGAAAACGTGACCACACCGGCGGCGCGCTGCGCCGGCGTCAGGCGCGCAATCGCGTTGTAGCCCCCACGGAACTTGAAGGCCCCCATGCGCTGGAAGTTCTCGCACTTGAAGAACAGCGAGGCGCCGGCGATGGCGTCGGCCGTGGTGGAGGTCAGCACGGGCGTGCGGTGCGCGTTGCCGGCCAGGCGTTCGCTGGCGCGCGCGACATCGTCGAAAGAGGGCAGTTCGGGCAGCATGGAAACGGTCCTTTGATCGCGGAGAGAGTCGAAATCGAAACCCTCGGATCATAAACCCGCAGCGGCGTTCCCGCCGCCGCCCTGCCCCGCCGGGCTATTTGCCGAACAGCTCGCCGCTGCCGCTGGCCGCGCCGGCCGGCGGCGTCAGGCCCAGGTGGCGCCAGGTGGTCAGCGTGGCGGTGCGGCCGCGCGGCGTGCGCTGCAGATAGCCGTGCTGGATCAGATAGGGTTCGATCACGTCTTCAATGGTGTCGCGCTCTTCGCCGATGGCGGCGGCCAGGCTGTCCACGCCGACGGGGCCGCCGTCGAACTTGTGGATGATGGCTTCGAGCAGCTTGCGGTCCATCAGGTCCAGGCCCTGCGGGTCGACTTCGAGCATGGCCAGCGCCCGGCCGGCGACATCGGCGTCGATGGTGCCGCTGGCCTTGACCTCGGCGTAGTCGCGCACGCGGCGCAGCAGGCGGTTGGCGATACGCGGCGTGCCGCGGGCGCGGCGCGCGACTTCGGCCGCGCCATCGGGCGTGATGCCCGCGTTGAGCAGGCCGGCGCTACGGGTCACGATGTGGCCCAGGTCGGTGGCGTTGTAGAACTCGAGCCGCGAGACGATGCCGAAGCGGTCGCGTAGCGGGTTGGTCAGCATGCCGGCGCGCGTGGTGGCGCCCACCAGCGTAAAAGGCTGCAGGTCCAGCTTGACGCTGCGCGCGGCGGGGCCTTCGCCGATCAGGATATCGATCTGGAAATCCTCGAGCGCGGGGTACAGGATTTCCTCGACCACGGGCGACAGGCGGTGGATTTCGTCGATGAACAGGACGTCGTTCTTTTCCAGGTTGGTCAAGAGGGCAGCCAGGTCGCCGGGCCGCTCGAGCACGGGGCCGGAGGTCTGGCGCAACTGCACGCCCATTTCATGCGCGATGATGTGCGCGAGCGTGGTCTTGCCCAGGCCGGGAGGGCCGAATAGCAGCACGTGGTCCAGGGCCTCGCCGCGCTTGCGGGCGGCGGCGATGAAGATTTCAAGCTGCTCGCGAGCACGCTGCTGGCCGACGTATTCTTCGAGCGCCTTGGGGCGCAAGGCGCGTTCGATCGACTCCTCGTTGGGCGACACCGGCTGGGGCGCGACGATGCGAGGGGCGTCGGGTCGGGAAGATAGCGAATCGGACTGAATGGCCATGGTGCGGAAAAAACGGGATGCGAAGCAGGATGCTGCATCGTACCGTAACGGCCGAGCACGAAACCGGCCGACGTGAAAAACAGGGGGCAGCCCATGCTGGGGCAGCCCATGCTGGGGCAGCCCATGCTCGGGCCGCCCACGCGGGGGCAGTCCATGCGGCGGCCGCCCAAGCTGAGGCAACCCATGCGGGGCCCGCCCGTGGGGCCGCCCGGATTGGCCGCCCCGCCATGACCGCCCGTTACACGCCTTCCGCAACCGGTAGCTTGACCCGCACGCACAACCCGCCCGATTCGGCCTGCAACAGCTCGAGCGAGCCGCCGTGGGCACGGGCAATGGCCTCGGCCAGGGCCAGGCCCAGACCCACGCTGCCGGTGCGGGTACGGGCGTCGTCCAGCCGGCTGAAGGGCCGCAGCGCCTCCAGGCGGCGCTCGGGCACGATGCCCGGCCCATGGTCCGACACGTCCAGCACCGCGTAGCGGTCTTCACGCCGCAAGCTGACGTCGACCGGCGGCGCCCCGTGGTTCAGGGCGTTGCCGATCAGGTTGTCCAGCAGGCGGCCCAGCGCCACCGCATCGCCCTGCACCACCAGCGCGGCATCATCACCAATGGACTTCAGGTGGATGTCGGTACCGGCGCCCTGCCAGGCGTTGACGCGTTCGGTCAGCCAGTCGGGCAGCACCATCGAGGCGTAGCGGTAGGCGGCCGGATCGGTGCCGCGCACGAAGCCGATGAACTGGTCGACCATGTGCTGCATGTCCTGCAGGTCGGTGCGCAGTCCTTCCTTCAGGGCGGAATCGTCGGCCAGTTCGATGCGCAGCCACATCCGCGACAGCGGGCCTTTCAGGTCGTGGGGCAGGCCCGACAGCAGGGTCCGCCGCACGGAATCGGATTCCGCCAGCGCATCCAGCATGGCGTTGAAACGCTCGCCCAGGACACGGGTTTCGTGCGGGCCCGAGGGCTCCACCCGCTGCGGCTGGCCGGCGGCCAGGCGGTCGGCGGCATCGGCCAGCCGGGTGATGGGCCGGGTGATATGCCACGAAAAGCCCACCGCCAGCAGCAGCAACAGGCCCAGTCCCCCCAGCCAGGCCGCGATGAACGGCGTGGCCACCGGCGGGTCCAGGCGGTCCAGCGGGATGACCAGCCATTCACGCAGGCGCGGCGCGTCTTCGCTGGCCGGGTTGGGCGCCAGCGAAATGAAGATCTCGGGCGTGGGGCCACGCGACAGCGCCACCCGGGTGCCGTCGTTCAGGCGCTCGTTCAGTTGCTGCACCAGCGCCCGCAGGTCGCGGCGCACATCGTCCGGTTCGGGCTTGTAGCGGCGTACGTGTTCTTCGCGCTCACGTTCGCGTTCGGCGGCGCGCTGCGCGTCCTGGCCGTTCTCGACTTCGCGCTCGTCGACGCGCATGTCGGGCGGCGGGGGCGGCCCCTGGATCTGCGTCGACGCCGGCGGAGGCGGGGGCGGACGCTGGGCGGAATGCGGCGGCCGGCGGCTGTTGAAGCGCTGCAGCTTGGCCTCGGCGGGCAGCACCCGCGACCACAGGCGCCACTGGTTCTGCGACGCCGCGCGCACGAAATCGGCGCGGTCTTCGGCAGGCACCTGGGAAACGGCGGCGCGCAGGGTGCGGATGGTGGTGGTGATGTAGCCGATGGCCACGTCTTCCATGAACTTATGGCGGAAGTAGGACACCGTCACCAGCGTGGCCGCCTGTGTGAGCAGGACGGCCCCGAGGATCAACAGGATGAGCCGCGCCCGCAGCGACCGCGGCACCAGAAAATCGGCAGACAGGCGCATCAGGGTGAAAACCGGTAGCCAATGCCCCAGACGGTCTGGATCCAGCGGGGTTGCTTGGGATCGTCTTCGATGACGCGCCGCAGGCGCAGGATGGCGATGTCGATGGCGCGGTCGTTGCGTTCGCCGGCATCGTCGTCGCGCGCCAGGGCCAGCAGGCGCTCACGCGACAGCGGTTTGCCGGCGTTGCGCACCAACGCTTCCAGCAGGTTGATTTCGCCGCCGGTCAGCTTGACCACGGTGCCCTCGCGCGACAACTGGCGGGTGGACGGGTCGAACAGGAACGGGCCGAAGGACACCGGGGCATCCTTGGTCAGGGCCGACGGGCCGCGCTTGCGCCGCAGCACCGCCTCGATGCGGGCCAGGAGTTCGCGCGGGTCGAAGGGTTTGCCGACGTAGTCGTCGGCACCGGCCTCCAGGCCGATGATGCGGTCGACGGCTTCATCGCGGGCCGTCAGCAGGATGACGGGGATGTCTTCGCCCTGCTCGCGCAGGCGGCGGCAGGCGTCGGCGCCGTCGCCGCCGGGCAGCATGCGATCCAGCACCAGCAGGTCGGGGGCGTAGCGGGTGATGCGCGACGGCAGGTCGCTGGCGTCCGGCGCCAGCAGCGTGTCGTAGCCGTGCCGGTTGAGGTAGTCGGCCAGCAATTGCCGCAGGGCCGGGTCGTCGTCGACGACCAGCAGCTTGGTGTGGTGAGTGTCCATGGATGCCATAGTGGAGCCGTCCGCCTTCCGGAGCAAGGGGCAGGAAATCATCTGAAATATACCTGTTGCACGATGTTTGCCGCCGTTGGCGGCCAATTCGAGCCAGCGTGGCAGGTCCGGCGCAACTGGCCCTAAAATAGCCCCACTGTCCGCAGCCCCTGGTCCGGTTTACTAATAATCGTTTACAGCTGCGGCAGCGTCCCCTTTCTACACTGTCGTTATGGTCGCCCCTGCCATCTGGCGCAGACGGCTGTTGCACGCGGCGTTCACGGCTGGCTTGGCCTGCCCGTTGATCCCGGCGTTCGGCGGCCCGTCCGCCCCCTCCTCTCCTACGCCAGTTCCCGCCTCCGTGGCGCGCGGTATCGGCGCGCTGTCGCCGGTGCAGCCGGTGCCGGTACGGCCCGCGCCCTCGATCGAATCACGGGCAGTGCCGTTGGATCCGTCCCCGTGCGATCTGCAGACGGCCGAACCCGGCATGGATACCAGCGTCGCCGGGACCGCCGCTGATATCGACGTAATACCGGGGACGGGCTCCACGCTGTCGGGTGACGGCGCCGGAACTAGCGCGCTCAATTGCGGGGCCGCCGAGACGGCCGCCCCCGATTCGCCCAGCTATGCGCTCGACCTGGAAAGCGGGGACATACCTCGGGTGCCGGTGGTGGTGATTTCCGGCGTATCGCGGCCCAGCCGCCCCTGGTTCTCCTCGGTCAGCGGACAAGACGGCCTGCGCTACGGCGGCGACCGCAACTGGGTCTACCGCAACACCTCGGGCCCGACCGTCGCGGTGGGCAACATCAGCGCCAACGCCCCCGCCTGGGGCAGCAGCGCGCCAGTGGGCGGGCTGCAGATCTCGAACTGGCAAGGGTCGGGCGCCACTCTGCCCGAAGGCAGCTTCGGCTATTCGTCATCGCTGGGCAAGCTGAACCGCATGGACCCGGGCGCCACGTCCGGCGCGGTGGACTACGGCGCGTCCGTGGGCAGCGGCACCGTCCGCTACGGCCTGACGCCCGCGCTGACCCTCGAAGGCCAGATGCAAAGCGCCCCGTCCCTGACCACCCGCGGCATGGGCACGACCTACGCCGCCGGCGACTACGGCACCTTCCAGGCTGGCGCCACCCAGAGCTCGTTCGACGCGGCCAGCGCCTGGCGCTACCGCTTCGGCTACAGCGTCGATGTGGCCGATGCAGTCAACCTGGGCTATACCAACGAGCAGATCGGCGCCGGCTTTGGCGACCTGTCCAGCTATTCCGGCGGCGTGGCCACGGCCCCGCAAATCCGCAATACGCTGTCGGCCGGCGTGCCGATCACCGGCTGGGGCACGCTCAGCGGCACCTATTCGGGGCTGCACGAGGGCTCGACCCTGGCCGAGCAACGCGTAGGGCTGACCCACAGCATGTTCGTGGCGCCCAAGGTCAAGCTGGCGGTAGGCGCCGACCGGGACATCATCTCCGGCAACTACGAGTGGCGGGCCAACCTCAGCATGCCGGTGGATACGTTCATGCGCGGCACCTGGCTCAGTTGGTAACCGGCTTGCCGGACGGACGGAAATATCCTCCCGCGCCCGGGCGTCCAGATTTGCGGCTTAAAATCCCCGCCATGATGCTTACGGCCTACCCCCATGTCTGACGCGCGCGCTCTAGGTGTACTGCAGCGCGTTTTCGGTTACGAATCCTTCCGCGGCGACCAGCAAGCCATTGTCCAGCAGGTCATTGACGGCGGCGATGCGCTGGTCCTGATGCCCACGGGCGGCGGCAAATCGCTCTGTTATCAGATCCCGTCCCTGGTGCGCGAAGGCACCGGCATCATCGTGTCTCCCCTGATCGCGCTGATGCAGGACCAGGTCGACGCCCTGACCGAACTGGGCGTGCGCGCCGCGTTCCTGAATTCAACCCAGGAATGGCGCGTGGCCCGCGATGTCGAAGAAGCCTTCCTGGCCGGCGAGCTGGACATGCTGTATGTCGCCCCCGAACGCCTGCTGACCGACCGCTGCCTGCAATTGCTGGATCGCGGCCGGATCGCGCTGTTCGCCATCGACGAAGCCCACTGCGTATCCCAATGGGGCCACGACTTCCGGCCAGAATACCTGGGCCTGTCGATGCTGCACGAGCGCTGGCCCGACGTGCCGCGCATCGCCCTCACCGCGACCGCCACCGCCGAAACCCGCAACGAGATCGCCCAGCGCCTGTCGCTGAACGACGCGCATCACTTCGTTTCCAGTTTCGACCGCCCCAATATCCGCTACCGCATCGTCGAAAAAAACGAGGTGCGCAAGCAACTGCTGGACATGATCCGCACCGAGCACGAGGGCGAATCCGGCGTGGTCTACGCCCTGTCGCGGGCGCGGGTCGAGGAAACCGCCGAATTCCTGTGCAACCAGGGTATCGACGCAATGCCCTATCACGCCGGGCTGAGCGCCCAGGTGCGGGCGGCCAACCAATCCCGCTTTCTGCGCGAAGACGGCGTAGTGATGGTGGCCACCATCGCGTTCGGCATGGGCATCGACAAGCCCGACGTGCGCTTCGTGGCCCATATCGACCTGCCCAAGTCGGTCGAGGGCTACTACCAGGAAACCGGCCGCGCCGGCCGCGACGGCCTGCCTGCCACGGCCTGGCTGGCCTACGGCCTGCAAGACGTCGTGCAGCAGCGCCGCATGATCGACGAATCCCCCGGCGATGAATCCTACCGCCGCAGGCTGGGCCAGCAGTTGGATGCCATGCTGGGCCTGTGCGAAACGGTGGAATGCCGGCGCGTGCGGCTGCTGGCGTACTTCGGCCAGCAGATCACCGCCTGCGGCAACTGCGACGTCTGCCTGGACCCGCCGCAGGCCTGGGACGGCACCGTGGCCGCGCAAAAGGTGCTGTCGGCCGTGTACCGGCTCTGGAAAGAACGCGGCCAGCGCTACGGCGCCGGCCACATCATCGACATCCTGCGCGGCAAAGTCACCGACCGCACCCGGCAGCACGGGCACGAAACGCTGAGCGTGTTCGGGGTGGGCGAAGACCTGAGCGACACCGCCTGGCGCGGGGTGCTGCGCCAGTTGCTGGCCCAGGGCCTGTTGACGGTGGACAGCGAGGGTTTCGGCACCTTGGCCCTGACCGAGGGCAGCCGCGCGGTGCTCAAGGGCGAACGCCAACTGATGCTGCGGCGCGAATCCGAAAAGAAGGCCCGTTCCAGCAAGACCGGCGGCACCCGCCCCAAGGCCGCGGCGGTGGACCTGCCCGCCGAGCTGCAACCGGTGTTCGAGGCGCTACGCGCCTGGCGCGGCGAAGTCGCCAAGAGCCACGGCGTGCCGGCGTATGTCATTTTCCATGACGCCACGCTGCGGGAAATCGCGCTGGCCCAGCCGGAGTCAATGGACGCCCTGAGCCATATCAACGGCGTGGGCGCGCGCAAGCTGGAAGCCTACGGCGAAGAAATCCTGCAGCGGGTCGCAAGGCCGGTGCTGTAGGACCCGCGGCCTGATGCCGGCGCCGTGGCGGCGGCCGGAGCGCCAGGCCGGGACCCTGCCCGCTCAGGCAGCGCCCGCCGTCAGGGCGACGGCGGCGGCAACAGCGGCACGGGCGCGCGCTCTTTGCCGAACACCGAGCGGTAGGCCAGGATGTTGAACACCAGCACCACCGGAATGCCCACCACCGCGCCCGCCATCACCAGCCGCATCGACCCCAGCGCGCCAGCGCCATCCCACAGGGTCATGTCATCCAGGATCAGGTAGGGGAACAGGCTGTAGGCCAGGCCGCTGAGCATCAGCAAAAATAGCGCCACGCACAGCACGAAGGGCAGCCAGCTGAAGCGGTCGGCGCGGCCCGGCAGGCGGGCCAGCAGCATTTCGGCCGCGACGAAGCCGGCCAGCATCAGCACCCAGACCGTGGCCGCCAGGCTCAGGTGGGCGATATTGCTCCACTTATAGAAGATGCCGGCGTTGGCCAGCCCCAGCGTGACCGCGATCGCGACCATGCCAACGGCGGTCCAGCGGATCGCATGGCGCGCCCAGTTGGCGGCGCGGCGTTGCAGGTCGCCGTCGACACGCATCACCAGCCACGACGCGCCGAGCAGCACATAGGCGGCCACGGCGCACAGCCCCACGAACAAAGCAAACCAGCCATAGCCCGCATCGGACTGATAGCCGGTGGCGATGCGGCCCAGCAGCATGCCCTGGCCGAACGCGGTGATCAGCGACCCGGCCCAGAAACCGAAGATCCAACGCGGCTTGGCCTCGTTGCGCGCGCGGATGCGGAATTCAAACGCCACGCTGCGCAGCACCACGCCCAGCACCATGAAGGTGAGCGGCCCGTACAGCTTGCCCAGCACCGCGCCCCAGGCGAAAGGAAACGCCGACGCGAACAGCCCCATGCCCAGCAGCAGCCAGAACTCGTTGGCGTCGCGCCAGGGGCTGAGCAGGCTCATCATGCGGCCACGCTCCTGTTCCGGCGCCAGTTGCAGCAAAATGCCCACGCCCAGGTCGAAGCCGTCGAGCACCATGCCGGCGGCGATGACGACGAACAGCAGGCCCATGAACGCCAGCGGCATCCAGAAGGAAGGATCGTCGGGGCTGAGCCCCTGCGAGGCGGCCAGCATGGCGATCATGGCGTACCTCCGGTCAGTTTGCGCACCGGCACCACGCCGTAGCGCGCCGCATGGAACAACATGCCGGCAAAGGCCGCCAGCAGTAGCGCATAGAGCAAGCCATAGCCCAGCAGGCCATAGAGCACCGTGCTCGAAGCGACGGCGCCCAGGATCTCGGATTGCGTGACGGTGCCGTTCACGGCAAAGGGTTGCAGGCCGATGATGGAGACCCACCAGCCGGCCACGACGGCAATGCCGCCGGAGAACATCATGCCGCACAGCACGCGCTGCCACCATGGCGGCAGAACGGCCACGTCCAGGCCCCGGCGCCAGGTCCACAGGAAGGTGATCCAGGACACGGCCAGCATCAACAGGCCCAGCCCGGCCGCCACCCGCAGCGACCAGAAGGTCAGCGCCACCGGCGGCAGCATGCCGGAATACTTGTCCAACCCCTGGTAGGTGCCGTCTTCATTGCGGTGCAGCCACATGCCGCCGGTATTGCGCAGCGTCCAGTCGCCCACGTTGGTGTGGGCGCGGGCATCGGGCCAGCCGAACAGCACCAGACGCGGCTCGGTGCCGCTTTCCCAGTAGCCCGCCGCGGCGGCGGCCTTGGCGGGCTGGTATTGCGCCACCATCTGCCCGGCGCCCATGGCCACGGGTATCTGCAGTACGGCGGCCAGGGCGGCGATGGCCAGGCCGGTCTTGAAGGTGCAGCGTTCGCCGTCGTCCAGCGGACGGCGCAGCGCCTGCATCGCGGTCACGCCCATCATCAGGAAGGCGGCGGCCAGCGCCGAGCCCACCACCACCACCGCCATGCGCCAGCCGACGGAGGGATTGAGCACCACCGCCACCCAGTCATAGACCTGGTAGCGGCCGTCGACCAGGACGGCGCCGTCGGGCGTCTGCATCCAGGATTGCAGGGCCAGCACCCAGAACAGCGCCACCAGTTGGCCAACCGCCACCATCAGCACCGCCAGGGTATGGGCGCCATCGGACACGCGGCGCTGGCCGAACAGCATGACGCCCAGGAAACATGACTTGAGGATGAAGACGGACAGGATGCCGTAGCCCAGCAGCGGCCCGGCGATGTTGCCGATCTTGTCCATCAGGCCGGCCCACAGGCTGCCGATCTGGATCAGCACCGGCACGCAGGCCGCCAGGGTCAGCACGAAGGACAGCGCGAAAATGCGGACCCAGAAGCGGTAGGCGGCCGTCCAGCCGCCCTGCCCGGACACGCGGGCGCGGATCTTGAAAAACAGCAGGACCCAGGCAAGCGCCAGGGCCACGGCAAGGAACAATGCCAGGAAGCTCAGGCTGGCCACGAATTGCGCACGGGCCAAAGATAGGGTGGAAATATCCATGATGGGCCGTAGTGTAGAGCCAGTTACATGGCGATGGGGGACACTTTGAAACCGCTTGCGCAGCCCCGGAAAAGGGCCCGTCCCGGGAACGTGGCAAAATTGACGCTTTGTCGCTGCTTTTTCCTATTCTTTCAAGAATGACCTCCGCCACGACGCCGACTCCCGCCGCATCCAATTTCCTGCTCAACATCGTCGAAGACGACCTGCAAGCCAACCGCTTCCAGGGTAAGCGTTGGGCCGGCAAGCCTGGCCCGGCGGCCGTGCAACAGCAGGGCGAAGCCGATCCGGCTCGCATCCGCACGCGCTTCCCGCCGGAGCCCAATGGCTACCTGCACATCGGCCACGCCAAAAGCATCTGCGTGAATTTCGGGCTGGCCCGCGATTTCGGCGGCGTCTGTCACCTGCGCTTTGACGACACCAATCCCGAAAAGGAAGATCAGGAGTACGTCGACGCCATCATCGAAGCCGTACACTGGCTCGGTTTCGACTGGAAGGCCGACGGCCGCGACAACCTGTATTTCGCCAGCGACTACTTCGGCTACATGTATGAGTTTGCCGAGGCGCTGGTCGAGGCCGGCCACGCCTACGTGGACGAACAGAGCCCCGACGAGATCCGCGCCAACCGCGGCACCCTGACCGAACCCGGCATCGACTCGCCCTGGCGCAACCGCCCGGCCGCCGAGTCCATCACGCTGTTGCGCGAGATGCGCGACGGCAAGCACCCGGACGGCAGCCTGGTGCTGCGCGCCAAGATCAACATGGCGTCGCCCAACATCAACCTGCGCGACCCGGTCATGTACCGCGTGCGCCACGCCACCCACCACCGCACGGGCAACCAATGGTGCATCTACCCGATGTACAGCTGGGCACACCCGGTGGAAGACGCGCTGGAAGGCATCACCCACAGCGTCTGCACGCTGGAATTCGAAGACCAGCGCCCGTTCTACGACTGGATCCTGACGCGCCTGGCCGAGCTGGGCAAGCTGGCCCAGCCGCTGCCGCACCAGTACGAGTTCGCCCGCCTGAACCTGAGCTACGTCGTCACCAGCAAGCGCAAGCTGCTGCAACTGGTGCGCGAAGGCCACGTGGACGGCTGGGACGACCCCCGCATGCCGACCATTTTCGGCCTGCGCCGCCGCGGCTACACGCCGGCCTCGATCCGCCTGTTCTGCGACCGCACGGCCGTATCCAAGTCCGATTCTCGCATCGACTACAGCCTGCTGGAGCAGGCGGTGCGCGACGACCTGGACCCGATCGCCCCGCGTTCGGTGGCGGTGCTGGACCCGATCAAGCTGGTGATCACCAATTATCCGGAAGGCCAGTCCGAACTGTGCACGGCGCCGCGCAATCCGCACGATCCGGAAGCCGGCTTGCGTGAATTCCCGCTGTCGCGCGAGCTGTGGATCGAGCGCGATGATTTCCGCGAGGAAGCGCCCAAGAAGTACTTCCGCCTGTTCCCGGGCAACACGGTGCGCCTGAAGTACGGCTACGTGGTGCGCTGCACGGGCTTTACCAAGAACGAGGCCGGCGAGGTGGTCGAGGTGCAGGCCGAGTACCTGCCGGAAACCAAGAGCGGCACGCCGGGCGCGGACAGTGTCAAGGTCAAGGGCAATATCACCTGGGTGAGCGTGGCGCATGCGGTGCCGGCGCAGATTCACCTGTACGACCGCTTGTTTGCGGATGCGCGCCCCGATGGCGGCGACAAGGACTTTCTCGCGTGCCTGAATCCGAACTCGAAGCAGACGGTGACGGCCTGGTTGGAGCCGGGAACCGTGGCAACGCCGGGGGCGACCTGGCAGTTCGAGCGGTTGGGGTATTTCACGGCGGATTTGAAGGAGTCTTCCGTGGAGAAGCCGGTTTTGAATCGGGTGGTGACCCTCAGGGATTCTTGGGGCCAGGCTTGAATCGCTGAATGGGTATTTTTGGGAAAGGCGCCTCTTTATGGGGCGCTTTTTTTATGGTTGGGCAGGGCCAGGTAGTCGCGGCGTGCGACGGGCTCGGCTCTGGGGGGGTGTGGAGTGGGTTCTTCACAGGTCGCCCCGGCAGGGCCGCGGGGCCCTGCCGGGGCTTACGCACGGCGGTTCGTCGACAGGACGTGCGCTGCGCGCTTGCGGCGGACGCCCTGCCTGCTCAATCCATCTTGATGTTTGCCGCCTTGACGACGTCGGCCCATTTGGCGGTTTCGGATTTCAGATAGGCGTCGAAGTCGGCGGGGGTGCCGCCCAGGGGTTGGCTGCCTTCGGCTTCGAGGCGTTTGATCAGGTCGGGTTCTTTCAGGACGGTCTGTACGCGGGCGTTGAGCTGGGTGACCAGGTCGGGGGGCATGTTGGCGGGACCGACCAGGCCGGTCCAGGCAGAGGCTTCGAAGCCGGGGTAGCCGGATTCGGCGACGGTGGGAACGTCGGGCAAGGCGGCCAGGCGGGCGTTGGAGGTCACGGCCAGGGCACGCAGTTTGTGGGCGGCGAGCAGGGGGAAGGCGGTTTGGGGGGTGATGAAGTAGAGGTCGGTCTGGCCGCCGACGAGGTCGGTGACGGCCGGGCCGGCGCCCTTGTAGGGGACGTGCAGGAACTCGATGCCGGCGCGACGCGCGAGCATGACGCCGGACATGTGGCCGATGGTGCCGTTGCCGGCGGAGGCCAGGCGCAGGGACGAGGCGGGTTTGTTTTTTGCATCGGCGACCAGGTCGGCCAGGGTCTTGTAGGGCGAGTCGGCGCGCACGACCAGGACCACGGGCTGGGCGGCGATCAGACCGACCAGGGTGAAGTCCTTTTTCGGATCGAAAGGCATCTTCGGATAGAGCGCGGGGTTGATCGCCAGGTTGGCGGCCTGGCCCATGCCGACGGTATAGCCGTCAGGCTGGGCGCGGGCCACATAGTCCATGCCGATGTTGCCGGTGGCGCCGGGCTTGTTCTGCACCACCAGGCTCCAGCCGGTGGCCACGCCCAGGCGCTCGGCGAGCAGGCGACTGACGACGTCGGTGCCGCCCCCCGGGGGCATGGGCACCACCAGATTGATGGGCCGTTCAGGAAAAGCGGCAGCGGCTGGCGTGGCGGCGGCCAGGGCGGCGACGGCCACGACGGCGGTTGCGGCCGCGGCGAGGCAGCGCGGAAGAATGCGCGGGAAGGGGTTCATGCGGTTGTCTCCAGAGATATTCATCATTGCGCCCGGGGCGCACGCGGTCAGTTCACAGGCCCTACGACGCCTGCTTCGGTCAGGGCCGCGATCTGCGTCGCGCTCAGCCCCAGGGTTTCCAGCAGTTGGGCGCCCTGCGCGCCCAATGCCGGCGGATCGGTACGCACGCCCGGGCGACGGCCGCCCAGGGTGATGGGCAGCAGCGGCACCTTGGCGTGTGCGCCCTGCCCGCCGCTACCCGCCCCGTCTTGCGGCAAGGTGATCTCGGCCAAACCGCCGGTGGCGGCCAGGTGCGGGTCGTCGAACAGGTCTTGCGGTTTGGCGATGGGCGCGTAAGGCAGGCCCTGGGCCTCGAAGCGGGCGGCGATGTCGGCGGCGCAGAGCTGCGCCATGCGTTCGCGCAGTATCGGCATGAGCCACGTGCGGGCCTCGACGCGGTCGTTGTTGCCCGCCAGGCGCGCGTCCCCGGCCAGGTCGGCAAAACCGAAGGCCTGGCAGAACAGCTTCCATTGCGTGTCGGACACCACGGCCAGGAATATCTGCTCGCCGTCCTTGACGGTAAAGACGTCGTAAACGGCCCAGGCCGAGATGCGGCTGGGCATGGGGGCCGCGGGTTTGCCGGTGACCGCGTACTGCATCATGTGGTGGCCGACCAGGAAGACGTTGTTCTCGAACAGCGCGCTTTGCACTTCCTGGCCGCGGCCGGTACGCGCACGCTCGAGCAGCGCGGCCATCGCGCCCATGGCGCCGAACATGCCGCCCATGATGTCGTTGACCGCCGCGCCGGCGCGCAAGGGGCGGCCTTCGGGCCCCGTCATGTAGGCCAGGCCGCCCATCATCTGCACCACCTCATCGAGCGCGGTGCGGTGCTGATAGGGACCGGGCAGGAAGCCCTTGTGCGAGACGTAGATCAGGCGCTCGTTCAGCGTGGACAGGGTCGCGTAGTCCAGCCCCAGCCGGGCCATGGTGCCGGCCTTGAAGTTCTCGCTGACGATATCGGCGCTGGCGATCAGCTTGAGCACCAGCTCGATGCCGCGCGGGTCCTGCAGATTGACCGGCAGGCTCTTCTTATTGCGGTTGAACATGGCGAAAAAGCCCGCGCCCGAGCCCTTCAGGCGACGCGTGTTGTCGCCCTGCACCGGCTCGATCTTGATGACTTCGGCGCCCAGGTCGGCCAGCATCATGCCGCAGGTCGGTCCCATGACCATGTGGGTGAATTCGATCACCCGGATGCCGGCCAGCGGCAGGGCCGGTTCGGCGGCTTGCGCGGCGGCGGCGTCGTGCGGCTGCGGATTCATGCGGCCTCCCGGGCATAGGCAAAGCCGTTGGGCAGGCCGGCGTCGGGCACGTGGCCATACAGCGGTTCGCCGGGCAGTCCCTCGCGCAGCGCGGCGCGCGCGGCCAACAGGCCGTTGATGTCGATACCCGTATCCAGGCCCATCGATTCGAGCAGGAACACCAGGTCTTCGGTAACGATATTGCCGGTGGCGCCAGGCGCGTAGGGACAGCCGCCCAGGCCGCCCTGGCTGGCATCGAAAGTATTGACGTCCGCTTCCAGCGCGGCCACCACGTTGGCCAGGCCCTGCCCGCGCGTGTTGTGAAAGTGCGCGCCGCCGGCGCGCTCGCCCAGCTCGGCGCGCAAGGCCTTGAACAGGCGCTTGACCTGGGCCGGGTTGGCGTAGCCGGTGGTGTCGGACAGCCCCACTTCGTCCACGCCCAGTTGCGCCATGGCGGCGGCCAGGCGCAGCGTGTCGGCCTCCGGCACTTGGCCGGCCAGGGTGCAGCCGAAGGCGGTGGACAGGCCGGCCTCCAGTTTCACGCTGGGAAATTCAGCGTTGCGCAGGGCCACCACGGCCGCCACTTCGTCACGCATCTGCGCGTGGGTCTTGCGCACATTGGCCAGGGAATGGGCCTCGCTGACCGACACCGGCAGCGTGACCTTGGCCGCGCCGGCCTCGAACGCGGCGCGCGCGCCGCGCAGGTTGGGCGCCAGGGCCGCCACGGCCAGGCCGGACAGCCGGCAGGCGCCGGCCACCACCTCAGCGGCATCGGCCATCTGTGGCAGCAGCTTGGGCGGCACGAACGAACACACTTCGATCTCGCGCAGGCCGGCCGCGGCCAGCGCGCCGATCCAGCGCAGCTTGGCGGGCGTGGGCATGACGGCGGCGATGCTCTGCAACCCATCCCGGGGGCCGACCTCGCTGACTAGAATCTGGGGCATTGACTTTCTCCTTAGCGTTCTATAAGATAGAACAACGTTCTATAAATTATTCCCCATCCGGATTCCGGGTGTCAACCCTGCCTGCCCGGAAGGCCGCCTTGCCATGCCCAGAAAAGCCAGCCAGCCGTCTGTAGCCGATCAGCACGCCGCCCCCGGGGGCGCCGCGGCGGTGGACCGTGCCCTGTCCGTACTGTCGGCTTTTCGCGCCGGCGACCGGGCCTTGACCCTGGCCGAACTGGCCGAGCGCACCCAGCTCTACAAGAGCACGGTGTTGCGCCTGCTGGCCTCGCTGGAGCATGGCCGCCTGGTGCAGCGCACCGCCGATGGCCACTACGCCCTGGGGGCGGAAATCGCGCGACTGCACTTTGTCTACGCGGCGTCGTTCTCGCTGGAAGCCGTGGTCATGCCGGTGCTGCAGGAACTGACCCGCGCCACCCGCGAAAGCGCCGCGTTCCACGTGCGCCAAGGCGAGCATCGCCTATGCCTGTACCGGGTGGATTCCCCGCAACCGGTGCGCGACCACATCAAGGCCGGCGACCTGCTGCCCCTGGAGCGGGGCGCGGGCGGCCGCGTGCTGACGGCGTTCTCGGGCGCGCCGGGCGAGCCCTATGAATCCATTCGCCAGCGCGGCGTGGTCGTGCTGGAAGGCGACCGCATGCCCGAGCTGTCGGGCATCTCGGCGCCGGTCTTCAATGAAGCGGGTGAATTGGCCGGCGCGGTCACGCTGACCATGCCCACGCCCCGGCTGCAGCGCGACCATGCGGGGCTGGTCGTGGCCGCCGCCGCGGACGCCACCCGTAAATTGGGTGGTTTTTACCCTTGGCCGATCGATTGAACGGACCCGGGGCGGGTTATCATCCCCGACATTCCGCAGCCGGTTGCACGCGCCCCTTTCAGGCGCCCAGAACCGCCAGCCCCACTCAAGATGAACACTGAATCCCTAGCCCTGGACTTCAAGAGCGCCACCCTGTATGCCATCCGGGTGGTCCTGCACAGCGCCGACCCCGAACGCCTGAACGCCGCGCTGGCCAAGCGCATGGCCGATGCAGGCAGCTTCTTCGAGAACGAGCCCGTGGTCATCGACGCCAGCCGCGTCGAGGAAAAAATCGATTGGACCGCCCTGGTGGCGGCCCTGCGCGGACATAACCTGCCCCCCATCGGCGTGGTCGCCGAAGGCGCCAACCTGGCCGCCGCCCGCGCGGCGGGCCTGACGGCCGTGGAACTGTCCACCCCCGCCGCCCGCGCGATGCCGGTGGTGGATACCGCCCCGCCCAACGACGTCGCCACCCCGGTGCCTTCGGTGCCGGCCGCCGCGGTCGAAATCGCACCCGCCCCCTCGTCCACCGAAGCGCCCGCCGACAAGGCCGTGGACCCGGCCGCCGGCAAGGCCGCCGCCGAGCCCCTGCCCGAACGCGCCGCCAGCAGCACCACGTCCGCGCCCAGCCCGACGCCGGCCGCCCCGCAATCGTCATCGGCCCTGGTCATCACCAAGCCGCTGCGGTCCGGTCAACGCGTCTACGCGCGCCACACCGACCTGGTCGTGATCGGCATGGTCAGCCAAGGCGCCGAAGTCATCGCCGACGGCAACGTGCACGTGTATGGTCCGCTGCGCGGCAAAGCCATGGCCGGGGCGCGCGGCGATACCTCCGCACGTATCTTCACCACGCACCTGGATGCGGAGCTCCTGGCCGTGGCCGGCGTGTACCGCGTGGTGGAAGACAAGCTCGACAAGTCGCTGCAGAATCAGCCAGCGCTGGTGCGCCTGGACGGCGACACGCTGCGCATCGAGGCGCTCAAGGCTTGAGTGGCGCGCCCTGCGACGCGCCGGCAGGCGAGTCCCCGGGGCGAGCGCTGTTGCACACCATGCCCGCTCCGCGGGCTCGCGGCAACCCAAAAAGCAGTACCTGGTCTCAACACATTCTGTAAGAAGCCTTACATGGGCTTTTTGCTTTACGATAACGCGATTTATTCGAACATAAGGGTTTGATCGTCATGACACGCATTGTTGTGGTGACTTCCGGCAAAGGCGGCGTGGGTAAAACCACGACGAGCGCCAGTTTTTCCGCGGGCCTCGCGATGCGGGGCCACAAGACCGCTGTCATCGACTTCGATGTCGGCCTGCGCAATCTCGACCTGATCATGGGCTGCGAGCGTCGCGTGGTGTACGACTTCGTCAATGTGATCCAAGGCGAAGCCACGCTCAACCAGGCGCTGATCAAGGACAAGCAGCTTGAAAACCTGTTCATCCTGCCCGCCTCGCAAACGCGCGACAAAGACGCGCTGACGCAGGAAGGCGTGGAAAAGGTCATCAACGACCTGAAGGAAATGGGCTTTGACTACATCGTCTGCGACTCGCCGGCCGGCATCGAAACGGGCGCGCTGATGGCCGCCTATTTCGCCGACGACGCACTGGTGGTGACCAACCCCGAAGTCTCGTCCGTGCGCGACTCGGACCGCATCCTGGGCATCCTGGCTGCCAAGTCCAAGCGCGCGGTCGACGGCGGCGAGCCGGTCAAGGAATTCCTGCTGCTCACGCGCTACAACCCCAAGCGCGTGGTCGACGGCGAAATGCTGTCGCTGGGCGACATCGAAGACATCCTGCGCATCAAGCTGATCGGCGTCATCCCCGAATCCGAAGCCGTGCTGCAGGCGTCCAACCAAGGCCTGCCCGCCATCCACCTGAAAGAGACCGACGTTTCCGAGGCCTACAAGGACGTCGTGGCCCGTTACCTGGGCGAAGACAAGGCCCTGCGCTTTACCGACTACGAAAAGCCGGGTTTTCTGAAACGCCTGTTCGGAGGCAAGTAAGCAATGTCCTTCCTGTCGTTTCTGCTTGGTCAAAAGAAATCGTCCGCTTCCGTCGCCAAGGAACGGTTGCAGATCATCCTGGCCCACGAGCGGGGCCGCGGCGACTCGCCCGACTACCTGCCGCAGTTGCAGCAGGAACTCATCGCGGTCATTTCCAAGTACGTGAAGATCAACCCCGAAGACATCAAAGTGCACCTGGAACGCCAGGACACGCTGGAAGTGTTGGAAGTGAAGATCGAAATGCCGCAAAGCGAAACCTGACGCACGTGCCGCGCAGACGTGTCTGCGCGGCATGCGGCAAGCCCGCGCGCAAACGAAAAAACCCTCGGCTGGCCGAGGGTTTTTTCATGGGCGAAAACGACAGCCCTGTCAGCGAGACGCCGATGACGGGGTCCGCTGACGCGGGCCCATCACGGCCCGCCAGGCGTTGCCGCGCGCAGCTTAGTGCTTGCCGACCTGGTCGCCGATGACGCCGCCGATGGCTGCGCCACCAACCGTACCCAGCACGCCGCCGTTGGTGATGACGGCACCCGCCACACCACCAAGCGCCGCCCCGCCCACCGTGCTCTTCTGGCGATGGCTCATGCTGTCCCAGGACGAGCAACCCGCCATTGCGGCGGCCATGGCAACAGCGACACAGATTTTGGAAACAGATGCGATTTTCATGATGAGGCTCCTATTCTTGTACCCGGGGCCGCACCTGGTGAAGACGCGAGCGCACGATACCCCTTGTGGGTTTAGAGCCTTCAGGATCGCAAAATATCCCTGGGGACGGTGTGAGGTTTACCCAGGAATTGTGTCAAACGGCGAGGGAATCTTTGCAGTCCCCTCGGACAGTGTTGCAGGCGGCCTGCGCTATTTGACCAGACGTAACACGTCGCGGAAGCGCGGATGCTCGCAAGTTTCCATCCATTCGAAAATTGCCATTTCCGACGTGACGATCTCGGCGCCATGCGCACGTGCGCGACGCAGCGCCGCGTGATGATCCGAGGGCTTGCGCGAACCGGCCGCGTCCGAGACCAGCACCGTCTTGTAACCCAGCTCGGTCAAGCCGATGACGGTCTGCAATACGCAGATGTGCGCCTCGCATCCCGCCACCAGCACGGTCTTGCGCGCCGCCGGCAGCCACGCATCGAAGCCGCGCTCGCGCGTGCAGGAAAAGTGCATCTTCTGGAACGTGGACTGCACCAGTTCGTTCAACGGCGCCACGGTCACGCCCAGCATCCTGCTGTGGTGCTCGCTGGCCACCACCGGCACGTCCAGCAAGTGCGCGGCCTGCGCCAGCTTGTGCGCAGTCGCCAGCACGGCCTCGCCGTCGTGGATCACGGGCATCAGGCGGCCCTGCATGTCGACGATCAGCAAGATGGAATCGGAGGCTTGCAGCAACATGGCGGATCTCCATAAATCAGTGGAACAACGCCAGCATAGCGCGTGGGTCGACAGGCAACGTATTGCTGGTTCAATGATATTGAGGGGGTTCGGCGAACAAGTTGAGTTCGCTGGCAAGCGACCGCAGAAGCTTGTCCTTGGTCCACAACGTTGCACCCGGTGTCAATCGAGTTGAGGCCAAAAGGTGCAAATCCACATCGCCGATTCCTTTGCCAAATAGTCTCTCGGCCTGCAGAAAATGCATCACCTCGTTGTGACTCGCTCTCACGACTTGGGGTAGCAACGTCAATGCATCCATTACCGTTTCGCGTCTTCCCAAAGAGCCAAGCGCGAGCTCCCCAACCACGAATGGATGCATCAGCACGCTTTCATCATTCAACAGGCGTTCAAGGCGGGGTTCACCCTCTGCCAAATGATCGATCCAGACAGAGGTATCAACCAAGATCATCGGCGGTCTTCGTTTGACGCCTGGGTACCGGCTTCAGCTTGGGAGAACTTCCGCCCAGCTTGGCCAGCCGCTTCGCGGCTTCTTTCTGCACAAGCTTGGTCAGCGCTTGCTGGAGCAGCGCCGACGTTTCCTGAATACCCGTGTAGGTTCGGGCCAGTTCCAGCAGCGCGTCGTCGAGTGTCACAGGGGTACGCATGCGCCCCGCCCCGGTGTGAATTTGAATCAAAAATAACATCAAATGATGCTGTTTTTGATTTTAATACCTCAAAAAAATCCCGGCACAACGGCCGGGATTTCTCGGACTGCGTTACAGGCAGGATTACTTCAGGGCCTTGTAGCGCAGGCGCTTGGGCTTGGCGCCCTCTTCGCCCAGGCGGCGCTTCTTGTCGGCTTCGTACTCTTGGTAGTTACCGTCGAAGAACACCACTTGCGAGTCGCCTTCGAACGCCATGATGTGCGTGGCGATGCGGTCCAGGAACCAGCGATCGTGGCTGATGACCATGACGCTGCCGGGGAACTCCAGCAGGCCGTCTTCCAGCGCGCGCAGGGTTTCGACGTCCAGGTCGTTGGACGGTTCGTCCAGCAGCAGCACGTTGCCGCCGGCGATCAGCGTCTTGGCCATGTGCAGGCGGCCGCGTTCGCCGCCCGACAGTTGGCCGACCACCTTGTTCTGGTCACCGCCCTTGAAATTGAAGCGGCCCAGATAGGCGCGCGACGACATTTCGAACTTGCCCACCGTGAGGATGTCGGCGCCATCGGCCACCGCGTCGAACACCGTCTTTTTGTCTTCGAGCGCGTCGCGCGACTGGTCGACATAGGCCAGCTTCACGGTCTGGCCGATCTTCACTTCGCCCGAATCCGGTTGCTCGCGGCCCGCGATCATGCGGAACAGCGTCGACTTACCGGCGCCGTTGGCGCCGATGATGCCGACGATGGCGCCCGGCGGCACCTTGAAGCTGAGGTTGTCGATCAGCAGGCGGTCGCCATAGGCCTTGCTGACGTTGTTGAATTCGATGACCTCGTTGCCCAGACGCTCGCCCACGGGGATGAAGATTTCCTGGGTTTCGTTGCGCTTCTGGTATTCGTAGGAAGACAATTCCTCGAAGCGGGCCATGCGCGCCTTGGCCTTGGCCTGGCGGCCCTTGGGGTTCTGGCGCACCCATTCGAGTTCTTTCTTGATGGTCTTCTGGCGCGCGGATTCAGAGGACTCTTCCTGCTTGAGGCGGTCTTCCTTTTGCTCGAGCCAGGAGCTGTAGTTGCCCTTCCAGGGGATGCCGTAGCCACGGTCCAGTTCGAGGATCCATTCGGCGGCGTTGTCCAGGAAGTAGCGATCGTGGGTCACGCCCACGACCGTGCCCGGGAACTTGTGCAGGAACTGTTCGAGCCACTCGACGCTTTCGGCATCCAAGTGGTTGGTCGGTTCGTCCAGCAGCAGCATGTCGGGCTTGGACAGCAGCAGGCGGCACAGCGCCACGCGGCGCTTTTCACCGCCGGACAGGTTGCCGACCACGGCATCCCAGGGCGGCAGTCGCAGCGCGTCGGCGGCGATTTCCATCTGGTGTTCGATGTCGTCGGCGCCGCTGGAGGCGGCGGCCGCGATGATGGCTTCCAGCTCAGCCTGCTCGGCGGCGAGCGCGTCGAAATCGGCGTCCGGCTCGGCATAGGCCGCGTAGACCTCGTCCAGGCGCTTCTTGGCGGTAACCACCGCGCCCAGGCCTTCTTCGACGGCCTGGCGCACCGTGTGCTCGGGATTGAGCTGCGGCTCTTGCGGCAGGTAGCCGATGTTCAGGCCCGGCATGGGCGTGGCTTCGCCTTCGATTTCGCGGTCCACGCCAGCCATGATCTTCAGCAGCGTCGACTTGCCCGAGCCGTTCAGGCCCAGCACGCCGATCTTGGCGCCAGGAAAAAACGAAAGCGAGATATCGCGCAGAATCTGCCGCTTGGGCGGCACGATCTTGCCGACGCGGTTCATGGTGTAGACGTATTGGGCCATGGGCTCGTATGGGGAAAGAAAGCTGATGAACCGTCGATTGTAGGCCGGAACCCCGACAGGCGCGCGTCAGGCGCGGTCACCCCGTAGACGACGCTATATTTACGGCTGCCGGCTGCCCCTGCGCGGCCCCGGATACGCCGCCCCATGACCGAAGCCGATCTGCTCGCCCGCACCCCGTCCCCCGCCACCCGCGCCAGCCTGGCCGTGCAACTGCACGCCGCCGGCTTGCAGCCGGGCGCCGCGCTGCTGGTTCATACCTCGCTCAGCGCGCTGGGCTGGATTGCGGGCGGCCCGGTGGCCGTCATCCAGGCGCTGCTGGATGTCGTCGGCCCCGACGGCCTGGTCGCCATGCCCGCGCATTCCTCCGACCTGACCGACCCGGCCCTGTGGCAGGCGCCTCCGGTGCCGACCGGATGGCTGGACACCCTGCGCCGCGAGATGCCGGCCTACGATGCCGCCATTACGCCGACTCGCGGCATGGGCATGGTGGCCGAACTGTTCCGGACCTGGCCCGGCGTGCGCCGCAGCCAGCACCCGACCTGTTCGTTCGCCGCCCTCGGCCCGCGCGCCGCCGGCATCACGGCCGGCCATCAGTTGGAAGATCCGTTCGGCGACGCCTCGCCGCTAGCCAAGCTGCTGGCGGCCGACGCCGATATCCTGCTGTTGGGGGTGGGCTTCGACGCCTGCACCATGCTGCACCTGGCCGAGCTGCGCGCCTGGCCCGACCGCCCCAGACAGCCCGAGGCCTCGCCCATCATCGAAGACGGCCAGCGTGTCTGGAAGCGCTTTACTCAGCCCGCGCTGCTCGACCCCGAGCACTTCCTGCCCGTGGGCCAGTCCCTGATCGACCGCGGACTCGCCGTCCGTTTTGAACTGGGCGCCGGACACGGCTGGCGCGTCTCGGCGCGGACCGCCGTCGACCACGCCCTGGACTTATGGCGGGGCACCCCACCGCCCGGCTGACATGCGACTCGGCGAGCACGGCATCGCGCTTCGCCGCCGCTGCCGATATTGATACCGGGGCGAGACCGATCCAATACCGAGGGCGCTACGCCCCGCCCTTGGCCGGCCTGGCCCCGGCAAACGGCGCGCGCATCTGCGCCAGCATCACGCCGGCCAGCGCCATCGCGCCGCCGACGATATGGAACAGGTGCGGCTTCTCGTCGAGGAACAGCGCCGCGATCGCCACCGTGGCCACCGGCATCACGTTCAGGAACATGCTGGCGCGGTTCGGCCCCAGATGCCGCACGCCCTGCATCCACAGGAACGGCGCGAACAGCGACGGAAACACCGCGGCGTACAGCACCAGCGGCAGGTTCTCGCCATTGAGCGGCGAGGCCGGCGCCATCAGGAAGGCCGGCAGCTGGAACAGCACGCCGAACGCCACCTGCACGTACAGCGATTGCCAGGGCCCCACCGGCAGGCCCCAGCGGCGCAGCAACACGCCATAGAGCGCGTAGGCCAGCGCGCCCAGGCCCATCAGCACGTCGCCGTGGTGAGCGCCCACGGACAACAGGCGGGACGGATCGCCCTCGCCGATCAGCAGCGCCAGCCCCGCCAGCGACAGCAGGCCGCCCAGCATCGCCATCGCCGACGGCCGCTCGCGCAGCACCAGCGCGCCCACCGCGATCGTCATCAGTGGAATCATCGCCGTGATGATGCCCATATTGGTTGCCGTGGTGCTGCCCGCCGCCACATAGGCCAGGCCCTGGTACAGCGCCATGCCCAGTCCGCCCAGTACCGCGAACTTCGGCAGGTACGGCAGCACCGCGCGCCGGTTGCGCCACACGCCGGGCAACGCGAACGGCGTCAGCACCACGCCCGCCAGCGCCCAGCGGTAAAAGCCGATGACCGCTGGCGAAATCACGCCGGCCGCCATCTTGGTGACGATCATGTTGACCGACCAGATCAGCGCCGCCAGCAGCGGAAACAGGAAATAGCGGGCCGGAATGTGGGAGGAAGCCGGGGAAGACCCCGACGAAGCAACTGCGCGCGTCATGGATGCGGTACTGCCAGACAGGAATGGCTGGCCAGTGTAGGTCCATGTCCGACTTGATGTATATAATGAAAATCGGACAAACCCCTACGAACTTCGGACATGGCTGCTTCGCCCCCGGACCTCGGCCCCGGCCGCCCCTACCCCCTGGCCTGCCGCATCCTGCACTTCCTGCCGCACTCGCGCGTCCGGCGCCACACGTCACCCTGGGGCGAACTCAACTTCGCCCTGTCCGGCATCATGGAAATCGGCATCGCAGGCGTCACCTACCTGTCCCCGCCCCAGTACGCCATCTGGATACCGCCCCAGATAGAGCACTGCTGCCAGAACCAGGACGACGTCCACTACGCCTGCATCGACATTCCCGCCGCCGCCTGCGCCAACCTGCCCGCCGCCCCCTGCACCCTCGAAATCAGTCCCGTCATGCGCGCGGTCCTGGCCGACTTCGAGCGGCGCGGCATTACCTACCCCGACACCCCCGCCGACCGGCGCCTGGCCCAGGTCGTCATCGACCAGATCCACGTCGCCCGCGCCTACGCCAGCTACCTGCCGTCCACCAACGAGCCCATCCTGGCCCCCATCCTGGCCGCCCTGCAGAACCAGCCCGGCGACAAGCGCGGCGCCGCCCACTGGGCCGCCACCGCCGGCATCACCGAACGCACCTTGCTGCGCCACTGCCAGCAGCACCTGGGCATGACCTTCAACGAATGGCGCCAGCGCCTGCGTGTCGTCAGTGCCCTGGGCATGCTGGAGGCCGGCCAATCCGTCCAGGTCATCGCCCGCGACCTGGGCTACAGCACCCCGTCCGCCTTCATCGCCATGTTCCAGCGCCTGACCGGCCAGTCTCCCGACAGCGCTCGCAAACGCGCCCTGCCCGCAAGTTCCTGATCCCATCCTTGGGCATAGCGCCGCGCCAGCCCCCGAGCCGCACCGCCGGCCACGCACCGCTGCCACCTGCCGCGCCAGTCGCACCATCCCGGTGCACCTGCCCCGCGGCAACCGCACTCCCCCCCGCGTAAATCGTCATCCACCCGTGCGATGCACGCCTTGCGCGATCGCGAGACAATAGCGGTTGTTTTTACGTAACGCCGTACCCGCGGCATCATCGCGCCCAGGAACCCTCATGTCCGCCTCTGCCACGCCCCCGCCTTCCCTGACCCACTTCAGCGCGACCGAACTCGACATGCTGGCCAAGACCGCCGACGCCCTCAGCGCCTACCTCGGCAAGCCCGTCCTGGCTGAAGTCGTCCTGGGCGACGAAGGCACCGAATGGGTCACCTACGGTGTCCCCGTCGACGAAAACGCCAAGGCCGACGAAGCCCAAACCCACGTCCAACTCGGCGGCGCCGGCGCCCGCCTGCTCGGCAACCGCGGCGGCCTGCCCCAGACCGACGACGACACCTACGACTGCCTCTACCTCTGGGCCATCCAGATCTCGCTCAACGAAGGCGAACGCTTCATCAAGCTCGACCACGACGGCGAAGAATCCGCCTGGTCCGACAACCTGGAAGACGTCCTGCCCTTCGCCCTGACCGAAGAACCCCTGCCCGACCCTGACGAAGAAGACGACGAAGAGGAAGAGGAAGAGGAAGAGGACGACGACGAAGACGACCTCCCCGGCCACGACCACCCGCATGATCCAAACGACCCGGGTCACCGTCACTGACCCCCGCGGCGACGCAGACGTCGGACAATCAAAACTCCCCTAAACCCGAAGCTGACCCAGAACGCAACGACGCCCCGCAGGCCAAATGCGGCGACGGGCCGCCCGCGCGGCCGCGTCACCGCGACCCCGCAAGACCCTCCACCACCAAGAAACCCGAGGCAAGAACGTCAAGCACGCCACTCGCCCCAACAAAGCCGGCGAGCAATCAACGTGACTCTGGCACGGCGTGGGGCGGGGTGTGCGGGGCGTGTAGATGCGCCCGAGGGAATCGGAAGGGAAGGCCGAAGGCCTGGACGACGATGAGGAAGGGGGGGCCGCCGAGGCGAGTCGGGAGCGAAGGCTCCGGACCGCAATCGTAGCCCCGCGCACCCCGCCCCACGCCGTGCCAGACGCCTAAAGCACCCACCGCCAGCAAGAAAAGAAGCCTAGATCCTCCCCTCCTGCACCGCATGGCAAGCAACAACCGACGCTCCCGCCAACACCGCCACAGGGGCCTCGGCCTTGCACCGCGCCTCCGCATGCGGACACCGTGGATGAAACGTGCACCCTGAGGGCGGATTCAACGGATTGGGCACTTCCCCCGCCACCGCCGTGCGCGGCTTGCCCGCCCCATTGATATCCGGAATCGCCTCCAGCAACATCCGCGTATAGGGATGCCGCGGCCGCGCGAACAGTTCGTCCCGGGGCGCCACTTCCACCATGCGCCCCAGATACATCACCCCCACCCGGTCCGCCACATGGTGCACCACCGCCAGATTGTGCGAGATGAACAGATAGGTCAGCCCCAGCTCCCGCTGCAGGTCCTTCATCAGGTTCAGCACCTGCGCCTGCACCGACACGTCCAACGCCGATGTCGGCTCATCGCAGACCAGGAACTCCGGATTCACCGCCAGCGCCCGCGCGATCGAAATGCGCTGGCGCTGCCCGCCCGAAAACTGATGCGGATAGCGGCTCTGGTCCGCCGGGTCCAGCCCCACCTGCTTGAGCAGCTCGCCCACGCGGGCCGTGCGCTCGGCGGGCGTCATCGCCGTATGCGTCAACATCGGCTCCGCGATGATCCGCCCCACCCGCCAACGCGGGTTCAGGCTGGCATACGGGTCCTGGAAAATCATCTGCAGCCGCTTGCGCAGCGCCCGGCCGCCCGGCTCCGACATCTTCGACAACGGCTGGCCGTCGAAATGGATATCGCCGCGCGTCAGGCCATACAGGCCCACCAGCATCCGCGCCACCGTCGACTTGCCGCAGCCGGACTCGCCCACCAGCGCCAGCGTCTCGCCGCGCGCGATCTCGAACGAAACGCCGTCCACCGCCCGCAGCATCACCCGCGGCTTGCCCGCCAGCTTGCGTTCCAACCAGGGCGGCGACACATCGAACCAGCGCGCCGCATCCTTCACTTGCACCAACGGCGCGCTCATGCTGCCACCTCCGCTTGTTTGCCACCCGGAGCCGCGGCCCCCTCATGCAGCCAACAGGCCGCGCGCGACGTGCCCGCCGGCAACAGTTCGGGCCGGTCCTGGCCGCAACGCGGCAGACGCTGCCCGCAGCGCGGATTGAAGGCGCAGCCGGGCGGAATCGCATTCAGCCGCGGCATGCTGCCGTCGATCTGCACCAGCCGTTCGGCATGCCCCTCCAGCGACGGGATCGACCCCATCAGGCCCGCGGTATAAGGATGGCGCGGATGATGGATCACGTCCGCCACCGGACCGATTTCGGCCACCCGGCCCGCGTACATCACCGCCACGCGGTCCGCCGTTTCCGCGATCACGCCCATGTCGTGCGTGATCAGCATGACGGCGGTGCCGTGCTCGCGGCACAGCCGCTTGAGCAGCTCGATGATCTGCGCCTGGATCGACACATCCAGCGCCGTCGTCGGTTCGTCGGCCACCACCAGCTTGGGCTCGGCGGCCAGCGCCAGCGCGATCACCACCCGTTGGCGCATGCCGCCGGAGAACTGGTGCGGATAGTGGTCGATACGCTCGCGCGCCGCCGGGATACCGGTCGACGCCAGCAGCTCGACCGCGCGGTTGCGGGCCTGCGACCAGCTCAGGTCCAGGTGCGTGACGATGGTCTCGGCCAGTTGCCGCCCCACCGTGTACAGCGGATTCAGCGAGGTCAGCGGGTCCTGGAACACCGCCCCGATCTCGCGGCCCCGCACCCGGCGCATCTGCTCGTCGGGCAGATTGTCGATGCGGCGGCCCGCCAGCAGGATCTCGCCGGCGGCGATGCGGCCCGGCGGTTCGAGCAGGCCGATGATGGACGCGCCGGTCAGCGACTTGCCCGCGCCCGATTCCCCCACCACGCCCAGGACTTCGCCCGCCTGGATCGAAAAGGACACGTCGTCCAGGGCGCGCAAGGTGCCGCGGCGTGTCGGAAATTCGACGCGCAGATTGCGGACTTCAAGTAAAGCGCTCATGGGTTTCTCAAATTTAAATTTCCAAATACTGCTGCCGCGCTCGCTATCAGTTCAGACGCGGGTTGAGCGCATCGCGCAGCCAGTCGCCCAGCAGGTTGACCGACAGCACCAGCAGCACCAGCGCCGCGCCCGGGAAGATGGTGATCCACCATTCGCCGGAAAACAGGAAATCGTTGCCGATGCGGATCAGCGTGCCCAGCGACGGCGCCGTCGGCGGCACCCCTACCCCCAGGAACGACAGCGTCGCCTCGGTGATGATGGCAGTCGCCAGGTGCACCGTGGCCAGCACCAGCACCGGACCCAGCACATTGGGCAGCACGTGGCGGAACATGATCACGGGCGAGGCCACCCCGATCACGCGGGCGGCCTGCACGTATTCGCGGTTCTTCTCGACCAGCGTCGACCCCCGCACCGTGCGGGCGTACTGCGGCCAGCCGGCGAGCGCGATGGCGCCGATCAGCACCGGGAACGCGATGATCTCGTGCAGCTCGCGCGGCACCGCCGCGCGCGCCACGCCGTCGATCAGGAGCGCGATCAGGATCGCCGGGAACGACAGCTGCACGTCCGCGATCCGCATGATGAACGCGTCGATGCGTCCTCCCGCGTAGCCCGAGATCAGCCCCAGCACGATGCCGATCAGCATCGACAGCAGCACCGACGCCAGCCCGATCAACAGCGACACGCGGGTGCCGTACAGGATCGCCGAATACAGGTCGCGGCCCTGGCTGTCGGTACCCAGCAGATAGGTCTGCTGGCCGTTGGCCTCCCAGGCGGGCGGCAGCAAGGCATCCAGCAGCTCCACCTTGGTCAGGTCGAACGGGTTGTGCGGCGCGACCCAACCGGCGCCGAACGAGCCGATCAGCAGCAGGGCCAGCAACACGGTCGCCGCAATGGCCACGGGCGCCCGGCGCCAGGCCCAGGCAATGTCGCTGTCCCACCAGCGTTTCAGAACGGCGCGCATCAGTGGCCACCTCCGCCGCGGGTCAGCCCGGAGCGCAAGCGCGGGTCCACGACAAAATACAGAAGATCGACGATCAGGTTGATCACCACGAACACCAGCGCGATCAGGCACAGGTATGCGGCCATCACCGGCACGTCGGCGAATTGCACCGCCTGGATGAACAACAGCCCCATGCCCGGCCACTGGAACACCGTTTCGGTCACGATGGCGAAGGCGATGATGCCGCCCAGCTGCAGGCCGGTGATGGTGATGACGGGCACCATGGTGTTCTTCAGCGCGTGGCCGAAATGGATGGCGCGGCGCTTCAGGCCCCGGGCGCGCGCGAACTTGATGTAGTCCGAGCGCAGCACTTCCAGCATTTCCGAGCGCACCAGCCGCAGCACCAGCGTCATCTGGAACAGCGACAGCGTGATGGAAGGCAGGATCAGGTGCTTCCAGCCGGTGGCGGTGAACAGGCCGGACGTCCACCAGCCGACACTGACGGTATCGCCACGGCCATAGCTGGGCAGCCAGCCCAGCTGCACCGAGAACACCAGGATCAGCAGGATGCCGATCAGGAAGGTCGGCAATGACACCCCCAGCAGCGAACCGGCCAACAGCAGCTGCGACAACAGGCTGTTGCGCTTGAGCGCGGTATACACGCCCAGCGGCACGCCCACCACCAGCGCCAGCAACGCCGCCACCATGGACAGCTCCAGCGTGGCCGGCAGGCGCGATTTGAGCAGCGTGGAAACCGGTTCGCTCTGGCGCAGGGAGATGCCGAAATTTCCCTGTGCGGCGTTGGCCACGAAATGGCCGAATTGAACGATGGCGGGCTCGTTCAAGCCCAGGCGTTCACGCAGTTCGATGCGCTCGGCATCGGTGGCGTCCTGCCCCAGCATGATGGTGACAGGGTCGCCGACGTATTGAAAAAGCACAAAGGCCAGCAGCGCGACGGTGAGCATCACCGCTACGGCCTGCAACAGGCGACGCAGTATGAAAGCGAACATAGGCGGGAAAAGCAAAGACGGCGAAGCCCCGGGAGACCTTCAGGGGCTGACAGGCCTTATCGGGACTTCGCTGTCTGGTTAGCCGGGATCAGTCGACCTTGACCCAATCGGCCACGAGGCGATTGTCGGCGCGGTGGATGACCGTGACATTCTTGCGCATGGCCCAGGGAATGACCTGGTCGTGCAGCGCGATGTGGCCGAATTCCTTGGCGTGCACTTCCAGCACCTTGTGAATGTCGGCGTCGCGCTTGGCCACGTCGGTTTCGGTCTTGATGCGATCAATGATCGCGTCCAGTTCCTTGTTGCTGTAGTTGCCCAGGTTGTACATGCCGTCCGCACCTTCGCCCTTGGTGCGGATCAGGTTCTGCAGCGTGTACATGGCGTCGAACGTCGGCACGCCCCAGCCGAACAGGTAGGCGCTGGTGTCGGAGTTCTGTACCTTGGGGAAGTAGGTCGAACGCGGCATGGCGTTCATGGTGGCCTTCACCCCCACCTTGGCCCACATGCCCACGACGGCCTGGCAGATCGCCTCGTCGTTGATGTAGCGGTTGTTGGGGCAATCCAGCGTGAAGTTCAGGGTGCCGTCGTAGCCGGCCTCCTTGAGCAGCGCGCGAGCCTTTTCGGGATCGTAGGGCACGCGCTTGTGCAGCGACTCGGTCCAGCCATGCACCTGCGGCGCGATCATGGTGCCGGTGGGCGCCGACAGGCCGCGCATCACGGCGCGCTTGATGGCGTCCACGTCGATGGCGCGGTACAGCGCCTCGCGCACGCGGATGTCCTGGAACGGGTTCTTGCCCTTGATGTTCGAGTACTGCAGCTCGGGACGCTTCTGGTCCAGGCCCAGGTAGATGGTGCGGTATTCGTTGCCCTCGACCACCTTGGCCGATTGGCGCAGACGGTCCAGATCCTGCGCGGCCGGGTCCAGCACGAAGTCGATCTCGCCTGACAGCAGCGCGGCGGTGCGAGTGGCGTTCTGCTTGATCGGCGTGAACACCACTTCGGTGACGTTGCCGACCTTGCCGGCCTTGTTCCACCAGTCCTTGTTTTCTTCGAACACCGTACGGACGTCCACTTCGCGCGACTTCAGCTTGTACGGGCCGGTGCCATTGGTGTTGCGCGCGCCGAAGGTGTCTTCCTTGTTGACGAAGTCTTGCGGCTTGGCGATGTTGTTCTTTTCCGACCAGGCCTTGTTCATGATGAACACGTTGGGCAACTGGCGCAGCAGCACCGGGTTGGGCGCCGAGGTCTCGATCTCGACCGTCAGGTCATCGATCTTGCGCGCTTCCTTGATGCCGGTCGTGTAGGCCTTGTAGTTCGACGTGGGCGCCATGGCGCGGTGCACGGAGAACACCACGTCGTCCGCCGTGAAGGCGGCGCCGTCATGGAACTTCACCCCGGGGCGCAGCTTGAAGCGGTACAGGGTGGGCGAAACCTGCTGCCACTCGGTCGCCAGGCGCGGCACCACCTTGAAGTCCTTGTCGTAGTCCACCAGCGGTTCGTAGATGTAGCTGTTGGCGGCGATCGTCATGCCTTCGTTCTGCGAATGCGGATCGAAGGTAAGGATGTCGCCCTGGGCGGCCCAACGGAAAGATTTGGCTTGCCCGATCGAGGGCACGGCCACGGCGGCGGCGATCGCGATGGCAATCAAAGTGCGGCGCATAGGTGTCAACTCCTGACTGTAGTCTGAATACCGGCGCGATATTGCCTAGCCGAAAGACCCCCGTCAATTCAGGGTTTATGCGTACCGGAGACGGTTTTCACAGGAGAAACACAAATAGGGACATATAAAGAAATGACAAAAAAATCGCATATCCGGCCAAGTAAACAGTGTTCACCTGCCGGACGAGTCCTATTCGTCTGTGTCCAACGGGAGATCCAGCGGCACGTGTTCCGTCATCAGCACCCGCAGCATGTCGATCAGCAGCGCCGCCTTTTCTTCGCCGAACGGCGCCAGCACCGCCTTCTGGTGCTGGGTGGCCTGTTCGCATAACGCCGCGATCAGGTTGCGGCCCTTGGTGGTGATGCCGACCCGCGTCTGGCGGCGGTCGGCGCGCACGCCGGTCCGGGCCACCAGCCCGTCGGCTTCCATGCGCTGCACCACCTTGCTCAAGGTGGGCTGCTTGGTGATGGCCAGCACCGCCAGATCGCCGATGGTTTCGCCCGGGCTGCCCTCCAGGCTGGCCAGCACCCGCCATTCGGTGACCGACAGGCCCGCGGCCTTCACCTGTTGATGGAATTCCGCCGAGATGCGCTGGCTGGCCTGCGCCAGCAGGTAAGCGAGGTAGTCGTCGACGAACCGCGCGCCGGTGGGTTGGGTTCCGCTCTGCTTGTCCGACCGCATGTTGCTTTGCTCCCACGCACCAATATGGATAAGCGGCGTCACGCCGCAGGGCGCATTGCACCACGACGGCGCGAAGGCCCGCCACGGCGTGACGCAATGCTGTTGCGCAGCACAGGGTATACCCCGAATCGCAACCCGTTTTTGCACCATCAAGAGGCTTTTTACGGGCATCGAATGCTGAGGACAACCAGTATATACACCCTTGTTTTAGCGTGATATTTTTTTGATTCCATGAAATTTCATCTTTTTTGTTGACAGCTAAAACGTTGACTCCTAAAGTATTTTTCAGCGTGAAATTTCGTGGCGTGTCCGTGCTGCGCAGCAGCAACGCTTGGGGACCCGGAAGCCGGTCCGCGTGAAAGGAGTTCGAGATGGCTGAAAGGTCTTTCAAGAAAGAAGTCCAGCAGTTGCGTATCGGCGCGGGCGAAGAGTTCCGCGGCGAGGGCATTCTTGCCGTCACCAAGGCGCTGCTGCAATCCGGCGTGGGCTACGTGGCCGGTTACCAGGGGTCGCCGATCTCGCACCTGATGGACGTGCTGGCCGACGCCAACGACATCCTGCAGGAGCTGGGCGTGCACTTCGAGGCCAGCGCGTCCGAAGCCACCGCCGCCGCCACGCTGGCCGCGTCGGTCATGTACCCGATACGCGGCGCCGTCACCTGGAAATCCACCGTCGGCACCAACGTCGCGTCCGACGCGCTGGCCAACCTGGCCTCGGGCGGCGTCACGGGCGGCGCGCTGGTCATCGTGGGCGAAGACTACGGCGAAGGCTCGTCCATCATGCAGGAGCGCTCGCACGCGTTCGCCATGAAGTCGCAGATCTGGCTGCTGGATCCGCGCCCCAACCTGGAAAGCATGGTCAAGGCGGTGGAAGACGGTTTCGCGCTGTCCGAAGCCAGCAAGACGCCAGTGATGCTGCAACTGCGTATCCGCGGCTGCCACGTGCATGGCCGTTTCATCGCCAAGGAAAACAAGCGGCCCGCATTCTCGCTGGCCGAGGCGCTGGAGAACCCGGCGCGCGACACCAGCCGCATCGTGCTGCCGCCCGCCTCCTTCCTGCATGAACAGGAAAAGATCAAGGAACGCTGGCCGGCCGCCATCCGCTATATCAAAGCGAACAAGCTCAACGAACACTTCGACGGCGACCAGGACGACATCGGCCTGATCCTGCAGGGCGGCCTGTACAACGGCGTGATCCGGGCGCTGCAACTGCTGGGTCTGGCCGACAATTTCGGCAACAGCCGCATTCCGCTGTATGTGATGAACGTGGCCTACCCCGTCATCGAAGACGAGGTCATCGACTTCTGCCGCGGCAAGCGCGCGGTGCTGCTGCTGGAAGAAGGCCAGCCCGACTACCTGGAACAGAACCTGCACGCGGTGCTGCGCAAGGCGGGCGTGGACACCCGCCTGTCCGGCAAGGACGTGCTGCCGATGGCGGGCGAATACACCACCCAGGTCATGCGCGATGGCCTGCGCGAATTCCTCAAGCGTGAACGCCCGGAATCGTTGCAGACCCATCCGGCCGTGGCTGCTGACAGCGGCGCCGCCCCTGCCCCGCAGCTGGAGATCACCGAGATCACCCGGCCCAAGCCGGCACCGCGTCCGGTCGAACAGCCCATCACCTTTCACAAGCAAGTGGCCGACCTGGCCGCCGTGGTGCCGCCGCGCCCGGCCGGCTTCTGTACCGGCTGTCCTGAGCGGCCGATCTTCTCGGCCCTGACCCTGGCCCAGGAAACGCTGGGCCAGCACCATATCTCGTGCGATATCGGCTGCCACCTGTTTTCGATCCTGCCGCCGTTCAACCTGGGCGCCACCACCATGGGCTACGGCCTGGGCGCGTCCAGCGCGGCCGCGTTCAACGTGCCGGCGGCCAAGCGGCCGATCTCGATCATGGGTGACGGCGGCTTCTGGCACAACGGCCTGGCCTCGGGCATCGGCAACGCCGTGTTCAACAAGTACGACGGCGTCATTGTCATCGTCGACAACTTCTACGCCTCGGCCACGGGCGGGCAGGACATCCTGTCCTCGCGCGCCGACAATCCCGACCGCTCCACCAACAACCCCATTGACCAGGCCGTGCGCGGCGTAGGCGTGAAATGGGTACGCACGCTCGACCGCACCTATGACGTGGCCAAGGTCCGCGCCACCATCGAAGAAGCGCTGACCACCGACATCAAGGGGCCCAAGGTCATCATCGCCCAGTCGGAATGCATGCTGAACAAGCAGCGCCGCATCAAGCCGCTGTTCAACAAGGCGGTCAAGGAAGGCAAGCGCGTGGTCAAGGAACGCTTTGGCGTCGACCCGGACGTGTGCACCGGCGACCACGCCTGTATCCGGCTGTCCGGTTGCCCGTCGCTGACCATCAAGGACAGCGGCGATCCGCTCAAGGAAGATCCCGTCGCGCACGTGGAAAGCAGCTGCGTGGGCTGCGGCAATTGCGGCGAAGTCGCCCATGCCGCGGTGCTGTGCCCGTCTTTCTACCGCGCCGACATCGTGCACAACCCCAGCGGCCGCGACCGTTTCCTGGCGCGCCTGCGCCAGGGCGTGATCGGTTATCTGCAACGCCGCCGCGCCGCGCGCCTGGCCAAATTCGCCCTTTGAGGACCCGCTCCATGAACCCGGTGGCATTGCAGCAAGGCACTCCCATCAAGATCGCCATCCTGGCCATGGGCGGCCAAGGCGGCGGCGTGCTGGCCGACTGGATCGTCGACATGGCCGAACATGCCGGCTGGTGGGCTCAGACCACCTCGGTGCCCGGCGTGGCCCAGCGCACCGGCGCCACCATCTATTACCTGGAACTGCTGCCGGAAGCCGATGTGGCCCGCGCCGGCCGTCCGCCCGCGCTGGCGCTGATGCCCACGCCGGGCGACGTCGACCTGGTCGTGGCCGCCGAGCTGATGGAAGGCGGCCGCGCTATCCAGCGCGGCCTGGTCACCCCCGACCGCAGCGTGCTGATCGCCTCATCGCACCGCAGCTATGCGGTCAGCGAAAAGTCGGCGCCCGGCAACGGTATCGCCGATCCCAACAAGGTGCTGGAAGCCGGCCGCGCCGCCGCGCGCCGCTTCCTGTGCTTTGACCTGCAGGAGCTGGCCGACCGGGCCGGCAGCGTCATCAGCGCCAGCCTGTTCGGTGCGGTGGCCGGCAGCGGCGCGCTGCCGTTCTCGCGCGACGACTTTGAGGCCACCGTGCGCCGCGCCGGCGTCGGCGTCGAGGCCAGTCTGCGCGCCTTCGCGCTGGGCTTCGAAGCCGCCGACCGGGCGCCGGCGCAGCCCGCCGCCATCGACCTGACGCGTCCGGTGCCGGCGTTGCCCGAGCGCGCCGCCAGCCCGCGCACGCAGACGCTGCTGGACACGATTGCCCGCGATTTCCCGCCCTGTGCCCAGCCCATGCTGGTGGCCGGCGTGCGCCGCCAGATCGAATTCCAGGATCTGGCCTATGCCCAGGATTACCTGGCCCGCATGCAGCACATCCGCGAGCTGGACGCGCGCCATGGCGGCGAGGCCAGGCAATGGGCGCTGACCTGCGCCGCCGCGCGCTACGTGGCCACCGCCATGGCCTACGACGACGTCATCCGCGTGGCCGATCTGAAAACGCGCGGCTCACGTTTCGAGCGCGTACGCAGCGAAGTCGGCGCCAAACCGGACCAACTGGTCTACACCACCGAATTCATGCATCCACGGCTGGAAGAGATCTGCGGCACGCTGCCCGCGGGCCTGGGCCGGTGGCTGGAGCAATCCAAAGGTTTTGGCGGCTTCGTCGAACGGCGCCTGGGCAAGGGCCGGCGCATGCAAAGCGGCACCCTGGGCGGCTTCCTGATGCTGTATCTGCTGGCCGGCATGCGCCGCCTGCGCCGCCGCACGCTGCGCCACCAGATCGAATCGGCCGCGCTGACGCAATGGCTGGACCTGGTGACCAGCCTGGTCCCGCGCGACTACGACCTGGCCGTGGAAACGGTCAACTGCCGCCGCCTGGTCAAAGGCTATAGCGACACCCACGTGCGCGGCGGCGGCAAGTACCGCCAACTGCTCGCGGCGGCCGCGCAACTGGTTGGCCGGCCCGATGCCGCGGCCTCGCTGCGGTCGCTGCGCGAGGCCGCGCTGGCCGACGAAAAATGCGGTCCCATGGAGCGCCAGTTGGCCGACACGCTGGCCCGAAAGATGGCCGCCTGACCCACAAGATAGAGACGAACGCCGTGCAAACCCTGAAACTCATCGTCCGCGAAATCCGCCAGGAATCGCCCCTGATCCGCTCCCTGCGCCTGGCGCGCGAAGACGGCGGCGTGCTGCCCGCCTTCGGCCCCGGTGCCCACCTGAAAGTCTCGGTGCCCGGCCTGCGCGAGCCGCGCTGCTATTCGCTGGTGCAACTGGCACCCGAGGCCGGCCGTTTTGCCGAGCCCGCCGAATACCGCCTGGGCGTGCGGCTGGAAGAAGCCAGCCAGGGCGGCTCGCGTCACATGCACGGGCTGGCGGTGGGCGATACGCTGACCGTGGAAGGCCCGAAGAACGACTTTCCGCTGCACGAATCCCCGGCCGGCGACGAACCGGTGCTGCTGATCGCGGGCGGTATCGGCATCACGCCGGTCGCGTCCATGGCGGCGGCCTTGAAATCCGCCGGCCGCGCTTTCCGCCTGCACTACAGCGGCCGCAGCCGCGACCAGCTGGCATTCCTGCCGGAACTGCAGGCACTGGCCGGTGACGCCCTGACTTTGCACGCTGACGACGAACCGTCGTGCCGCTTCGACCTGCAGGCCCTGCTGGATGCCGCCAACCCGCGCCAGCACCTGTACGTGTGCGGTCCCAAGGGCCTGATCGACGCCGTCATCCAGGGCGCCCGCGCCCGCCACTGGCCCGATGCCCACATCCACTTCGAGCTGTTCGCCAGCGCCGCGCCGCAGGCCGGCGACCAGCCATTCGAGGTCGAACTGCGCCAATCGGGCCGGGTACTGACCATTCCCGCCGACAAGACCATCGTCGACGTCATGGAAGAAGAGGGCTGCGACCCGATGTTCGACTGCAAGCGCGGCGAATGCGGCGTGTGCCAGGCCACCGTGCTGGAGGGCGAGCCCGACCACCGCGACTACTACCTGTCGGATACCGAGAAAGCCAGCGGCAAGATCATCCAGATCTGCATCTCGCGCGCCAAGTCGGCGCGCCTGGTGCTGGATCTGTAGGGCCGGGCGCAGCAAGGAGACAAGCATGGCCAAATACCGCGACAACCCAGACGCCATCCGCGCCCTGCTGCGCGAGACCGAGGTGCACAAGGACCTGTTCATCGACCAGGAACTGTTCGACCTGGAAATGGAACGGCTGTACGCCAACACCTGGGTCTACGTCGGGCACGACAGCCAGGTGCCCAATCCCGGCGACTACATCACCACCACCGTGGGCAACCAGCCGGTGGTGATGGTGCGCCACAGCGACCGCACCGTGCGGGTGCTGCACAACCGCTGCCCGCACAAGGGCACCATGGTGGCGGGCGAGGCTTGCGGCAACACCGGCAAGTTCTTCCGCTGCCCTTACCACGCCTGGACCTTCAAGACCGACGGCAGCCTGCTGTCGATTCCCTTGAAGAAGGGCTACGAAAACACCGGCCTGGAGCAATGCGAAGCCAGCCAGGGGATGGCGGCCGTGAAAGACGTGCGCAATCATCGCGGCTTCGTGTTCTGCCGCCTGAACCCCACAGGCCAGTCGTTCGAGGACTTCTTCGGCGACGCGCTGTCGACCCTGGACAATATGGTCGACCGCTCGCCCGAGGGGCGGCTCGAAGTGGCCGGCGGCGTGCTGCGCTATATGCACCGCTGCAACTGGAAGATGCTGGTGGACAACCAGACCGACACCTGCCACCCGATGGTGGCGCACGAGTCGTCGGCAGGCACCGCGGTCAAGGTCTGGGAAGCGGCCCCGGCCGGCACGCCCAAGCCCATGGCGGTGGAACTGTTCGCGCCGTTCATCTCGCCCTACGAGTTCTTCGAGAACATGGGCATCCGCGTCTGGGAAAACGGCCACGGCCACACGGGCGTGTCCGATTCCATCCATGCGGCCTACTCGGGCATCCCCGGCTACTGGGAATCCATGGTGGCGGCATACGGCGAAGACCGCGCCAAGCAGATCCTGGGCGACGTGCGCCACAACACGGTGTATTTCCCCAACATCATGGTCAAGGGCCCGATCCAGACGCTGCGCGTGTTCAAACCGATCGCCGCGGACCGCACGCTGGTCGAATCCTGGACCTTCCGCCTGGTGGGCGCGCCCGACCTGCTGCTCGAACGCACCCTCATGTACAACCGCCTGATCAACGCCCCCACGTCCGTGGTCGGCCACGACGACCTGGAAATGTACGAACGCGCGCAGGACGGCCTGCAATCGCGGGCCCGCGACTGGGTCAACGTCGGCCGGCTGTACTCGCCCGACGAGATCGGGCGCAAGAACGTCACCACCAACGGCACCAACGAATGGCAGATGCGCAACCAGTACCGCGCCTGGGGCCGCTACATGACGCAGACGGAGGCAGCATGAGTTTTTCCGAACGCGACCTGATCGATTTCGTCTACGCCGAAGCGCGCCTGCTCGACGAGCTGCGCTTCGAGGACTGGCTGGACCTGTATACCGAGGACGGCTACTACTGGATGCCGCTGGCGCACGGTCAGACGGACGCCAAGCTGCACGCCTCGCTGATGTACGAAGACAAGCTGCTGTTGCGCGTGCGGGTCGAGCGGCTGGCCGGCCAGCGGACCTTTTCGCAACAGCCCAAGAGCCGCTGCCACCACCTGTTGCAGGCGCCCACGATCGAACGCGGCCATCCGGAATCGGCGCCCGACGAAGGCCGCCACGTGCTGCGTACCGCCTTCCACTATGTCGAAACGCGCCAGGATGCGCAGACCCTGTACGCCGGCTGGGCCACGCATCATCTGGTGGAGCAGGACGGCGCGCTGCGGATTCGCCTGAAACGCGTTGACCTGGTCAATTGCGACGCCGCCTTCGGCAACATCCAACTGTTCATGTAGGAGCGGCTTGTGAGCACCACCGTCCATCAGGCTTTCCGCGACACCGCGGCCCGCCACGGCGCCAGGCCCTTCCTGTGCATCCTGCCCGAAACCGCCGAGGCCTACGGCATCGGCCCCGGCGAACTGGGCTATGCCCAGGCGGCCAGCGCCATCGAGACGCTGCGCGCGGCCTACGCGCGCGCCGGCTACGGCCACGGCCACCGCGCCGGCCTGTTGCTGGAAAACCGCCCCGCCTTCTTCCTGCACTGGTTCGCGCTGAACGCCCTGGGCGTGTCGGTGGTGCCGATCAACCCCGACCTGCGCGCGGCCGAACTGGAATACCTGACGGGTCACTCCGAGATCGCGCTGGCGGTGGCGCTGCCCGAACGTCATGCCGACCTGCTGGCCGCGGCCGAGCGCGCCGGCCGCCCGCTGCGCGTGATGGCCCCGCACGATGCGCCGCCAGCCGCGCCGTTCGCCCCGCCGCTGACCGGCGCGCCCGATGAACTGACCGAATGCGCGCTGCTCTACACATCGGGCACGACCGGGCGGCCCAAGGGCTGCATCCTGCCCAACCGCTACTTCCTGCACGCTGGCGGCTGGTACGCCCGCATCGGCGGCCTGGCCGCGCTGCGCCCGGGGCAGGAACGCATGCTCACGCCGCTGCCCCTGGTACACATGAACGCCATGGCCT
>NZ_JAELTJ010000049.1 GCF_016428805.1 Achromobacter sp. ASV32 | reverse complement strand
CACACTAGAAGGCGCCTCGCATGAGTACCCAAATGAGTGGCTATCAAGGCGCGAAGCGCAGTCGTGGCCGCCCCCCGGCGAGCATTCGCAACGCTGAGAGGCGCCTTCTAGTGTGAACAGGCCCTAGCAGCCTGGCAGGCGGACCCAGCCGTTCGGCGCGGGTCAGGCCCGCCCGCGCGGCATCACGGCACGACGTCGTCGCCGACCTCGGCGGCCACGTGGCCCACATCGCCCCAGTCCAGCACCTGCCATTGGCGGCCCTGGATGCCCACCCGGTTGATGCTGACGTTCAGCAGCGCCGCGTCGCGCGGCGCGTTCAGCGGTACGCCGCTGGCATGGCGCCAGATGATGTCCAGCACGCCGCCGTGGGTGAACATCAGGATGCGTTCGCCGTCGTGCCGGCTGGCGATGTCGTCCACCGTGGAAATGACGCGTGACTGGAACTGGCCCAGCGTTTCGCCGCCGTCCAGCGGCCGCAGCGGATCGCGGCTCTTCCAGGCCGCGGCGGCTTCCGGCGCCAGCACGTCGATGCGCTCATGGTCCAGGCCTTCGAGCACGCCGAAGCCGCGTTCGCGGATGCCGGGCTCGATGCGCACGCGCAAGGAGAGCTGCTCGGAGACGGGCGTGGCGGTCGCGTGGGCGCGCTGCAGGTCGCTGCTGTAGATGGCGTGGATCGGCGTGTGCCGGGATTCCTCGCGCAAGCGCGAAGCCAGCAGGTCGGCCTGGTTGCGGCCGAACGCATTCAGGGGAATGTCTTTCCAGCCTTGCAGGCGGCGTTCGCGGTTCCAGTCGGTTTCGCCGTGGCGGATAAACCAGATTTCAGTCATTGCAATATCGATACGGGTGGGGAAGGGCGCGCGGACGTCTTTGCGGGTCCGGCTCAGAGCGGGTCGGGCGCGATTGGCGCGCGCGGCTTCCAGATGGCTTGAATGACCGAGCTTAACGCGACCAGGGCGGGCTCGCTAGCGCGTTCGTAGGGCAGGATGAATCCCAGCACGGCGTCGGCGCGCGCCTGCCCCCAGACCAGAAAGTCGTTCGAGGCCGCGCCGGCCAGCGCGGTTTCCTCGCGCAGCAAGGCGCAGCCGGCGCCAGCCCGCACCAGCGCTTCCAGGTTGGCCTGGTCGTCATGCTGCATGGCCACGCGGGGCGACAGGCCGTGGCGTTCGAACATGTCACGCAGCAGCAGGTGAGTGTGGCTGCCGGCCGGGCCGTCCAGCCATGGCAATTGCGCCACTTCGCGCCAGCCGCCGCGCTTGAGTACCGCCGCCTGTTCCTTGGGCAGCGCAATGCGGTAGCGCACACTGCGCAGCGGCAGCCACAGCACGCCGCGCGGCGGATGGGCGGCGATGGTCAGGGCCGCGGGCAGCCTGCCCGTACTGACCTGTTCGGCGAGCAGGGCGGTGGGCAGTGTCTGCGTCTTCAGTTCGATCAGCGGCAACCGTTGCGCGATGGCCGAGGCCAGTTCGCCCAGCCGCAGGAAATCCGGCTTCTCGCTGGGCACCCCCAGCTCGACCACGCCCTGCAGGCTGCCCTGCAACTGTTGCGCTTCGGATTTGAACTGCGCGCCCAGCACCAGCAACGACTCGGCGGTGGGCAGCAGCACCTCGCCCGCCTTGGCCAGCGCCAGCCGGCCGCCGCTGCGGTCGAACAGGGCCACGCCCAGGCTTTGTTCCAGGGCCTTGATCTGCCCGGTGACGGCAGGCTGGGTCAGCGACAGGGCTTCGGCGGCCTTGGTCAGGTTGCCCAGCCGGGCCACCGTGACGAAGGCGCGTATCTGATAGATTTCCATGGCGCCTTTGTAGGGGAAGCGGCCTCAGGCGGCAAGCAGCCGCACCTGGGTCGGCTCCAGCCCGATCGACACCGGTGCCCCCACCGGGAAGGGCGACAGCCCCGCCAGGTGCGATTGGTCCGCCGTCAGGCGCTGTTCGCCCACCTGCACCTGGTAGCGGGTGAATTCGCCTAGGAACTCGCTGCTTTCCACCACCCCCGGCAGCCACACGTAGCGCGCATCGCCCAGCCCGTCGGCCATCTCGATCTGCACCGTATGCGGCCGGAAGCTGGCCGCCAGGCGCTGCGCCGCGGGCGCTTCGGCCGCCAGCGGCAGGTGCAGATCGCCCACGCCGTCCACCGCCAGCACCACGCTGCCGCTGGTGCGTTCGCGTACGTTGCCTTCCAGCACGTTCATGGTGCCGACGAAATTGGCCACGAAACGGTTCACCGGGTAGTCGAACAGTGTGCTGGGCGCACCGATCTGCTGCACCACGCCGTGGTCCAGCACCGCCATGCGGTCCGCCGTGGTCATGGCCTCTTCCTGGTCGTGCGTCACGAAAATCGTGGTGATGCCCAGCCGGCGCTGCAGACTGAGCAGGTCCTGCCGCATCTGCACGCGCAGCTTCTTGTCCAGGTTGGATAGCGGCTCATCCAGCAGCAGCACCTGCGGCTCGATCACGATGGTGCGCGCCAGCGCCACGCGCTGCTGCTGGCCGCCCGACAACTGGTTGGGGCGGCGGCGCCCGTATTGGGACAGGCCCACCAGTTCCAGCGCGGCCTCGACCTTGGTGCGGATCTGGTCGCGCGGCAGCTTGCGTTCGACCAGGCCAAAGGCCACGTTGTCCCACACCGTCATGTGCGGCCACAAGGCATAGTTCTGGAACACCATGCCGATGTTGCGGTTCCAGGGCGGGATGCCGCTGATGTCCTGGCCGTCCACCAGCAGTTGGCCGGCGTCCTGGCGGTTGAAGCCGGCAATCAGCCGCAACAGCGTGGATTTGCCCGAGCCCGATGGCCCAAGCAGGGCGAAGAATTCGCCGGGCTCGATGCTGATGTTGACGTCCTTGAGCACTTCGGTCTTGCCGTAGGACAGCCGGATATTGCGGCATTCAACGCTGACTTTTTTCATGTCGTTTCCCCTTGGTTCAAGTCTCGTCACTGCGCGCGGGACGCTGGCGCGCCTGGGCGCGTTCCACCAGCAGGTGCGAGACATACGTGCCGATGGCGACCGCGGCCACCGCCAGCACTCCCAGCGCCGCGCCCGGACCCCGGCCCGCCGCGCTCTGCATGTACAGATAGATGCCATAGCTCATCGGCGCCTGGCTGTCCTTGGTGACCAGCATGATGGTGGCTGACAGCTCGACTGCCGCGGTCACGAAACTGGTGACGAACCCCGCCAGCATGCCGCCCGCCATCAGCGGCACCACCACCCGGCGGATGGTGCGCAGGCGGGTCGCGCCCATCGATTGCGCCGCCTCTTCGAGCGACACGTTGATCTGCTGCAGCGAGGCCACGCAGGACCGCAGCGCGTACGGCAGCCGCCGCACCGAGTACGCGATCATGATGATGATCCACGATGAGGTCAGCAGGGTGCCGGTGCCGGGAATTTCCACGCCGCGGAACGTGCGCAACAGGCCGATCGCCAGCACGATGCCGGGAATCGCCAGCGCGGCCGAGGCCAGCAGGTCCAGCCACTGGCGCGCCGGCAATCGGGTGCGCAGCATCAGGTAGGCGATGGCGGTGCCCAGGATCACGTCCACGCCCGCGGCCAGGCCGCAGTAGAGCAGGGTGTTGGCGATCATGCCCTGGGACTCGCTGAACACGGCGGCATAGTGCGCCAGCGTGTATCCGTCAGGCAAGGGCGCAAAGCTCCAGACGCTGGCCAGGGACAGCAGCAGCACGCCCATGTGAGGCGACAGCACCAGCAGCAGCACCAGTACGATCCAGCCATACGCCAGCGCGCTTTCCAGCGGCCGCAGCTTGCGCTTCTGGATCGAGTTGCCGCCCTTTTGCAGCGTGGAATAGTCGCGGCCCTTGAGCACCCGCGCCGACAGCCACAACGCCAGGATCGAAAAGGCGATCATGATCACGCTGATCACGTAGCCCAGCGGATCTTCCAGGCCCACCTGCGTGATGCGCAGATAGGCTTGCGGCGCCAGCATGTTGGTGGTGCCCAGCACCAGCGGCGTGCCCAGGTCGTCGAAGACCTTCACGAACACCAACGATGCGCCCGCCACGTAGCCTGGCAATGCCAGCGGGAAGATCACGCGGCGGAACAGGCGAAAACCGCGCGAGCCCAGGTTGAAGGCCGCCTCCTCCATCGCGCCGTCGATGTTGCGCAAGGCCACGACCAGGTTCATCAGGATGAACGGGAAATAGTGCAGGGCCTCGACGAAGATGACGCCGTTCAGGCCTTCCATGAAGGGAATGGTGAAGCCGAACCAGTCGTTCAGCAGCAGATTCACGCTGCCCGAGCGGCCGAAGATCAGCTGCATGGCCACCGCCCCGACAAAGGGCGGCATGATCAGCGGTAGCACGCCCAGTGTCTGGATGATGAGCGCGCCGCGGAAATCGAAGCGCACCGTGAAGTACGCCAGCGGCACCGCGATCAGCGAAGCCAGCAGGGCGGACCAGCCCGCGACGTAGAGGCTATTGAAAAACGCCTCCTGCATCAGCGGCTGGCTGAAGAACGCGCCGAAGTGGCCCGTGGTGAAACTGCCGTCCGCATTGACGAACGCGCTGTAGAACACCGTGCCGACCGGCACGGCCAGGAACAGCACCAGAAAGCCCAGCACCAGGAGCGCGGCCAGCACGGGGCCGGCGGGCAGGCGGGTATGGCCCGGAAGATTCATCGAGATTCCCGTAATGGTTCAAGACAGGCGGCCGCCGCCCGCGGCGTGACGGGCGGCAGTCGGGCTGAGCGGAGCCTCCCGCTCGGGCGTCTTACAGCGCCGCGGCCTCGCGGGCCAGCTTCACGGCCTGCTCGTAATTGCGCTTGGCCGCGCCGTTCCATTCGCCTTCCAGCTGCGTGATCTGCTGGTTGACGGCCGCGTCTTTTTTGTTGCCGCTGAAGATCTGCAGGAAGGCCGGGTCGGCGGCCTTCTTGCCGTCGACCAGCGGCGCCCAGGCCAGCTTGCGCGCTTGCGCCAGCAGTTCGGCGGGTTTGCCGCTCTTGGCCTTCTCACCCAGCTTGGCCTCGGCGTCGTAGATCGCCTTGGTGGCCGCCTGCAGTTCCTTCAGGCGGAACGTGACGGTCTGGTCATACAGCGACTGCACCACGTAATAGCGGGTCTGCGACAGGTCGGCGTTGAATTGCACCTTGCTGCGGCGCGCGATGTCCGCCGGGTCGGGGTAGCCTTCGGGCACCTTGCCCTTCAGGGCCGCATACGGCAGCACCGGCAGGCGGGAAATTTTCGGCTCCAGCAACAGTTCCTGGCCAGCCTGGCTTAACGTGAAGGCGATGAATTTCTTGCCTTCCTCAGTGTTCTTGGCGCCTTCGATCAGGGCGATATTGGCCGGCACGATAGCGGTTTCGGACGGGTAGACGAATTCGACCGGGAACTTCGAATACTTGCTCGACAGACCGAAGAAATCGATCACCGGACCGGCGCCGAACTGACCGTTATTGACGCCATCCGGCACGCCGAACGAGCGTTCGGTGACCGCGCTGCTGTTGCCCGACATGCGCAGCAGCGTGTTCCAGCCGTCATCCCAGCCTTCGCCCTGCAGAATGGTTTCCACCGTCAGGTGCATCGTGCCCGAGCGCGACGGCGACGTGATGCCGACGTGGCCGAACCACTGCGGCGCCAGCAGGTCCTTCCATTGCGCAGGGGCCGGGATGTTGTGCGCCTTGATGTAGCGCGTGTTGTAGACGATGCCATAGCCGGCCAGCGCCTGGCCCAGGTACATGCCGCCCGGATCATTGATGGGGTAGTTGCCGATCTTGTCCGGCACATCCTTGTTGGCCACGTCCGACGATCTGGCCAGCAGCTTGTCGCGTCCCAGGACTTCGAAGGCATCCGGCGCGCTGGCCCAGAACACCTCCGGACGCTGGCCCGCCGGCGTTTCGCGCACATAGGCGATGCCGGACACGGTGTTCTTGTTCAGGATTTCCAGCGTAATGCCCGGATTGGCTTTCTCGAACGCGGTCTTGTAGGCCTGGGTCAGATCCTTGGGGAACGACGTGATCACCGTGACCGTGCCGGCCAGGGCTGGCGCGGCGCAGGCGGCCAACAGCGCCCCTGCAAGGGCTGTGCGCATTGCATGCATGGTTTGTCTCCGTGGTTTTTTGATTTGTCCGGAGACCTTAATGGCTGCGCGCGCCACGCGTCCAATCAGAAATTTTGATGCGCGCCATCAGCCAGGGGGGGGCATGGCCCCGGCCCTGGCGCAGGGCCGGGACAGGCAAAAATCGCGTTTACGCCGTGGCGGCCACGCCGCCGGTCGCTTTGGCCATCGCCTTGGCCTTCGCGGCCAGCACCTGCTGGATCTGGTTCATGATCTGCATCGCCTGCCCGTTCAGCGCCTGCAACTGAGTGGCCTTTTGCTCGGCCGACGCGTTGCTGTCGCGCACGCGTGCAATCTGCTCCATGACCCGCTTGAGCTGGCGCTGCAGTTCCTTGATCTGCCGGGTGTAGTGGTCGTCGTTCTCGGACGATTCAGGTTCTTCGGTCTGGCCGACTTTCATGCCCTTGGCATTGGTAACGCGGATCTTGCCGTCCGGTGCCACGGCGGTGTCGTTGGCAGTGTCCTTGGCGTCCTTGTTTGCCCTGATTTTTTGCGCCCAGAGGTCCGCCATGTTGGCGATGCGCGAATTGCCGCTGAGGGGATCGATGGCCATGCAGGTCTCCGAGAGCGATTTGACTGGGGTTTCCACTAATACGGCATTTCGGGGCGGAACTTAAGTTGCCGCCCCTTCCCGGCCCCCTTTACACTGGCGCCCGCTCACACCAATCACTCCCGGGGAATCCATGTCCAATTCCTATTTTCCGCGCTGGCGCCTGGCCGACGACGCCGAGCCCGGCGTCATCATCGCGCCCGACGAACGGCTGTCCTGGCCCAAGAACGTGGCCATGGGGGCGCAGCACGTGGTGGCGATGTTCGGTTCCACCGTGCTGGCCCCGCTGCTCATGGGCTTTGACCCCAACGTCGCCATCCTGATGTCGGGCATCGGCACGCTGATCTTCTTCCTGTTCGTCGGCGGCCGCGTGCCCAGCTACCTGGGTTCGAGCTTCGCCTTCATCGGCGGCGTGATCGCCGTGACGGGCTATGCCGGCGGCGGCGCCAACGCCAATATCGGCGTGGCGCTGGGCGCCATCATCGCCTGCGGCCTGGCCTATACCCTGATCGGCGTCATCGTCTGGATCGTCAACGCCCGCGCGGGCGGCGGCGCCAACTGGATCGACACCCTGATGCCGCCGGTGGTGACCGGCGCGGTGGTCGCGGTGATCGGCCTGAACCTGGCTCCCATTGCCGCCAAGGGCGCCATGGGGGCGTCGGGCTTTGACAGCGTCATGGCGATCGTCACCATCCTGTGCGTGGGCGGCATTGCCGTCTACACCAAGGGCATGGTTCAGCGCCTGCTGATCCTGGTGGGCCTGATCCTGGCCTGCGTGGTGTACGCCATCTGCGCCAACGGCATGGGTCTGGGCAAGCCGATCGACTTCTCCGCGGTGTCGGCGGCCGCCTGGTTCGGGCTGCCCCATTTCGCCGCGCCGGTCTTCAAGGCCGAGGCGATGGGCCTGATCGTGCCCGTGGCCATCATCCTGGTCGCCGAGAACCTGGGGCACGTCAAGGCGGTCAGCGCCATGACCGGCCAGGATCTGGACCGCTACCTGGGCCGCGCCTTCGTCGGCGACGGCGTCGCCACCATGGTGTCGGGCGCCGTGGGCGGCACCGGCGTCACGACGTACGCCGAGAACATCGGCGTGATGGCGGTCACGCGCATCTATTCGACACTGGTGTTCGTCATCGCCGCCCTGATCGCCATCGTGCTCGGTTTCTCGCCCAAGTTCGGCTCCCTGATCCAGACCATTCCGGCACCGGTGCTCGGTGGCATGTCGGTCGTGGTGTTCGGCCTGATCGCCATCGCCGGCGCCCGTATCTGGGTGGTGAACCAGGTCGACTTCAGCGACAACCGCAACCTGATCGTGGCTGCCGTCACGCTGGTGCTGGGCGCGGGCGACTTCACCGTCAAGCTGGGCAACTTCACGCTGGGCGGCATCGGGACCGCCACTTTCGGCGCGATCATCCTGTACGCGCTGCTGCGGCGCAAGAAGTAGGCGCGCGCTACGAACCTGGCCGCCCAAGCGCGGGCCGGACCCGACGCACACGTCTGGCCCTGCCGGCGGGCTAGCCGGGGTGCCCAAGCGGGTCCGTGGCCAGCCGGGCCGCCATCCCCTGCAGGCCACTATGGCCTCGACAGTCGCGATGCCGGCGCTCGGCCCGCTACGCGGACGGGAGTCGCCTCGATCACCTGGCCCGACTGCGTCTTGAACACCGCGGTCGCCTCCGCCAGGCGGCGGGCCTGATCCTCCATCGCCGAGGCGGCGGCCGAGGCCTCTTCCACCAGCGCGGCGTTCTGCTGCGTCACCTCGTCCATCTGCGATACCGCCAGGCTGACCTGGTCGATGCCGCCCGCCTGCTCGGCGGAAGCGGCCGAGATCTCCCCCATGATGTCGGCCACGCGCTGCACCGACGTTACGATTTCCTCCATGGTCTGGCCCGCGGCCGAGACCTGGGCCGAGCCGGCCGCGACCGTTTCCACCGAGGTCTCGATCAGCGCCTTGATCTCCTTGGCCGCCTGCGCGGCGCGCTGCGCCAGGGTGCGCACCTCGCCGGCCACGACGGCGAAGCCCTTGCCCTGTTCGCCCGCGCGGGCCGCTTCCACGGCGGCGTTCAGCGCCAGGATGTTGGTCTGGAAGGCAATGCCGTCGATCACCGAGACGATGTCGGCGATGCGGCGCGAGCTCTCGGAAATGTCCTGCATCGTGCTCACCACCTGACCCACGTTGTGGCCGCCGCGCTGGGCCACTTCCATGCTGACCGCCGCCAGCTGATTGGCCTGGGCGGCATTCTCTGCGTTCTGCTTGACCGTGGCGGCCAGCTCTTCCATGGTGGACGCCGTTTCCTCCAGCGCCGCGGCCTGTTCTTCGGTGCGGGTCGACAGGTTGGCGTTGCCGGCGGCGATCTCGGCCGCGCCGACGTTGATTTCCTCGACCCCCTGGCGCACCGTCGTCACCGTGCGGGTCAAGCCGTCCTGCATGCGCTTGAGCGCCGCAAACAGGGTGCCGATCTCGTTGTTGGAGCGGGCCTCCACGCGTTGGGTCAGGTCGCCGGCGGCGATGCGGTCGAAATGGCGTCCGGCGTCCTGCAGCGGCAACAGCACGCCGCGGCGGATGAAGGCCCAGCACAGCGCAGCCAGCAATAGGGCCACCGAGAGCAGCACGATGGAAGACACTTTCGCCGTGGCGTAAGTGTTCTGCGAGCGGTCCAGCACCCCGTCGCTGCGCTCCTGCACGCGCGCCAGGAAGACCTGCATGTCCTTGGCGAAATCGGCGTCGGCCTGGCGCGCGCGCCCTTCGTTCTGCTGGTAGCGGGCCACCGAGCGCTCCTTCAGCGCCGCGTCCAGCTCGTCCAGCGCCGCCGCATAGCCGTTGAAGCGGCCTTGCAGGATCACGGCCAGTTCCTGGCCGCGTTCGCTTTTGGGCACGGCCATGTAGCGGGTGAAGCGTTCGCGCGCCAATTGCAACTGACCGGCGGCGGCGGTTTCCGCGGCGGCGGCCTGGTCGGTCGCGCCTGCCTGCAGATCGGCGATGCCGGCGCCCAGTGCCAGCCGCGCGCGCAGCAAGGCGCCATTGGCCTCGTATAGCGGGTCCACCTGGTGCACCGCCACATTATTCAGGTCTTCGATTTCCCGGACACTGTTTTCGGCATTCATCCAGCTCAGGCCGCAAGCCAACGCCAGGGTAATAACGAAGCAGGCCAGCACCAGCATCATTCCTGTACGGACTTTCAATTTTTCCAGCATGAGAGCTCCCGTTCTTGACCGCGCTCCACCGCCAGCGCGGGCCCGAGGCCCTGGGGCGATGCGGTGGAGGGGCGAACGTCGAGCCGGATGACTGCGATGCGTCCGCCCAACCTGCAACACGCACAATCAATCGATTCCCGCGGTGGCCGATTATGTTTTCGGCCTGCGCGCTTTCTCGGGTTTGAATAAAGAAAACGCCGGTTAATACCGACGTGTATTTAATTGTTATTAATGGATCAATTTGTCGGTTATACCTTTTTTATTGAATACAACAGTGGGGTTTTTACATAAACACGGCGTGCGCCGGAGGCTGCCCTACCGCTCAGTATCTTTTATGCAACGCGTGCGTATGGATGTCGCGGTGGTCTGGCACGCACCGCGGCGCGCAGGGCGGGGCGGTGCGGCGGGCTTGTTTCGCAAACGACGGGTTTTAGCGGGTTACAGCGGCGAAATGCGCCGAAAACGACGTTTTCTCCGGTGGCTTGCAATTCCCGTGGACTTTGACCACAATATGGCCTTGATTGCCCCGGTTCCGACCCGAGCCGGGGTTTTGTTTTGGTCGCAGCTTGCCGTAGCAGCTTGGCAAGCCGACCTGGCGCCTACTGCGCCAGGTCCAAGACCTTCACACCGAGAACGCTCCGTCGGGGGCGTTTTCTACTTTTGTTTGGGAAACGACATGTCTGCCATTCCTTTGACCGTGCGCGGGGCCGAGCGCTTGCAAGAAGAGCTCCAGCGGCTGAAAACCGTGGAACGTCCCGCCGTCATCAACGCTATCGCTGAAGCGCGCGCGCAAGGCGATCTGTCGGAAAACGCCGAGTACGACGCGGCTCGCGAGCGCCAAGGTTTTATCGAAGGCCGGATTGCCGAGCTTGAAGGCACGCTTTCCAATGCTCACCTGATCGACCCGACCTCCCTCGAGGCCGAAGGCCGCGCCGTGTTTGGCGCTACCGTCGACATCGAAGACCTGGACTCGGGTGACCGTGTGACGTACCAGATCGTTGGCGACGTTGAAGCCGACATCAAGTCGAACCTGATCTCCGTGTCGAGCCCCGTGGCCCGCGCACTGATCGGCAAAAGCGAAGGCGATGTGGTCGAGGTCAAGGCCCCGGCTGGCGTTCGCGAATACGAAGTCCTGGGCGTGCGTTACATCTGACGCCTGCTCTTAGCGGTAACATCAGCAAAACACCATAGCCAGAACGTAGCGTTCGTCAGGATTTCCGCGGCAACAAGGCGGAACGCTATGGTGGACCGGGCGCGTAAAGCGCCCGTTTTTGTGCCCGGGTGCTATCTTTTGGGCGACGATTTGCGGCTGGTGCCGCTGCGTGCCCCGGCCCGCAGGCTGAGCGCGCTGCCGGCGCGGCGAGGAATGCCGTGGCCGCTGGAAGCCGTCTTCTTGTTGCTCGGACGCATCGGCTTGCCGTTCTTGTTGAGCTGGTCCTGGGGCACGAAGCGGGTCTTGGCCTGCTTGGGCTCTTCGGTCTCGGAACGGCGCGGGCGCTTGGCAAGGGTCTTGCCTTCGGCAGCCAGCTTCTTGGGCGTATGCGGCTCGGAAGCGCGGCGCTTGGTGGAAGCCGGGCGTTCCGGTTCCATGGCGGCCAGCGCGGCGGGCTTGATATTGCCGGCCAGCGGGCGGAACAGAATCAGGGTCTTGCCCAGGTGGTGCACGGGGGCGCAGGACAGCGTGTCGCAGATGGTCGACAGCATGGCCTCGCGGGCCTCACGGTCGTCGCCGCCGGCGCGGACCTTGATCAGGCCGTGGGATGCGAGTGCCAGGTCGATTTCCTTGAGCACGGCTTCGGTCAGGCCATTGTCGCCGATGAGGACGACGGGGCGCAGAGGGTGAGCGGCGGACCGAAGGTCGCTGCGCTCACGAGAGGTAAGTTCTAATATAGGCATGCGTGGAATTGTACGGTAATGGCCAAGAATAAATTCTCTAAAGACTGGATTCACCAGCACATCAACGATCCCTATGTGAAGATGGCGCAACAGAAGGGCTACCGGGCCCGCGCCGCCTTCAAACTGATCGAGATCCTCGACACCGAGAAACTGATGCGCCGGGGCGACCTGGTCATCGATCTGGGCTCGGCGCCCGGCAGCTGGTCCCAAGTGGCGCGTGAGCGCCTGGCGGGCCCGGGCGGCATCGTGGACGGGCGCATCATTGCCCTGGACATGCTGCCCATGGAGCCGGTGGCGGGCGTTGAATTCATCCTCGGCGACTTCCGCGAGGATGACATTTTGAAACAACTGGAAGACATGGTCGGATCGCACGCGGTAGACCTTGTAATTTCCGACATGGCCCCCAACTTGTCAGGCGTGGGTATCGCCGACGCGGCGCGCATTCAACACGTATGCGAGCTGGCGATGGAGTTTTCCTGCGCTCACCTCAAGCCCAACGGGGCGCTGATCGTCAAGGCTTTCCACGGCACTGGTTTTTCACAGATCGTGCAGACCTTCAAGCAGCACTTCAAGCGGGTGGTCGAGCGCAAGCCGAAGGCATCGCGGGACAAGTCCTCCGAAACCTTTCTGGTTGCCCGCGATCTGAAATAGCCCGCGCCGGGGCCTTGCGCTCCGGTCACAAGAAACCAGCCGGCCCGACAGGGCCGGCCTGCCGAGACAACGACCAGCAAAATCACGAATCAGACGTAATTTAGAGGCCCCGGCTGTTCCCAGGACGCAACCCGGTCCAACAGGGTAGAATGGGCTATTGACATACTTGTGACTGTGCCATATGCGGGTGCGCGGTCGCCGGTCGGAATCGAAAGCAGGAGATCGACCTTGAATAATTCATTTTCGAAAGTCGCCGTCTGGATGGTGATAGCCCTTGTGCTATTCACGGTCTTCAAGCAGTTCGACGGACGCGCGCAGACCCAGGACGGCGTGACCTACACGCAGTTCATGGACGACGCCAAGGCGGGACGTATCCGCAAGGTGGACGTGCAAGGCGGCCCCGGCGGCGACGTGCTGTACGTCACCCCCGACGCGGGCCGCGCCTACACCCTGACCTCGCCGGGCGACCTCTGGATGGTCTCCGATCTGCTCAAGTACGGCGTGCAGGTGTCCGGCAAGCCGCGCGAAGAGCAATCGCTGCTGATGAGCATCTTCGTGTCGTGGTTCCCCATGCTGCTGTTGATCGGCGTGTGGGTGTTCTTCATGCGCCAGATGCAAGGCGGCGGCAGGGGCGGCGCGTTCAGCTTCGGCAAGTCGCGCGCCCGCATGCTCGACGAAAACACCAACCAGATCACGTTCGCCGATGTCGCGGGCTGCGATGAAGCCAAGGAAGACGTCCAGGAACTGGTCGATTTTCTGCGCGACCCCAGCAAGTTCCAGAAGCTGGGCGGACGCATTCCGCGCGGCGTGCTGATGGTCGGCTCGCCCGGTACCGGCAAGACGCTGCTGGCCAAGGCCATCGCCGGCGAAGCCAAGGTGCCGTTCTTCAGCATCTCCGGTTCGGACTTCGTTGAAATGTTCGTCGGCGTGGGCGCGGCCCGCGTGCGCGACATGTTCGAAAACGCCAAGAAGCACGCCCCCTGCATCATCTTCATCGACGAAATCGATGCGGTGGGCCGCCAGCGCGGCGCCGGCCTGGGCGGCGGCAACGACGAACGCGAACAGACCCTGAACCAGATGCTGGTGGAAATGGACGGCTTCGAATCCGGCCAGGGCGTCATCGTGATCGCCGCCACCAACCGTCCGGACGTGCTGGACCCGGCGCTGCTGCGCCCGGGCCGCTTCGACCGCCAGGTCGTGGTGCCGCTGCCCGATATTCGCGGCCGCGAGCAGATCCTGAAGGTCCACATGCGCAAGGTGCCGCTGTCGCCCAACGTCGACGCGACCATCCTGGCGCGGGGCTGCCCCGGTTTCTCGGGCGCCGACCTGGCCAACCTGGTCAACGAAGCCGCGCTGTTCGCCGCTCGCCGTAATGGCCGTACGGTGGATATGTCCGACTTCGAAAAGGCCAAGGACAAGATCATCATGGGCGCCGAGCGCCGCTCGATCGTCATGCCCGAAGAGGAACGCAAGAACACCGCGTACCACGAATCCGGCCACGCGATCGTCGCCCGCATGCTGCCCAAGACCGACCCGGTCCACAAGGTCACCATCATCCCGCGCGGCCGTGCGCTGGGCGTGACCATGCAGTTGCCCGAAACCGATCGCTACAGCATGGACAAGAGCCGTCTGCTGTCGACCATCGCCGTGCTGTTCGGTGGCCGTATCGCCGAAGAACTGTTCATGGACCAGATGACGACCGGTGCGTCGAACGACTTCGAACGCGCCACCGCCATCGCCCGCGACATCGTCACGCGCTACGGCATGACCGACGAACTGGGTCCCATGGTCTACGCCGAGAACGAAGGCGAAGTCTTCCTGGGCCGCAGCGTCACCAAGACCACGCACATGTCCGAAGCCACCATGCAGAAGGTGGACTCCGAGATCCGCCGCATCATCGACGAGCAGTACGGCGTGGCGCGCAAGATCCTGGAAGAAAACCGCGACAAGGTCGAAGTCATGACCGCCGCGCTGCTCGAATGGGAAACCATCGACGCCGACCAGATCAACGACATCATCGAGGGCCGCCCCCCGCGTCCCCCGAAGACGCCGCAGGGCCCGTCGGATACGCCCGACACGCCCCCGACCGGCTTGGCCGCAGGTGGCAGCACGGCAGCCGCAGTCTGAGGTCTTCCGTCCTGAGTTATGGCAAATAACTTCCTTTGCGGGCGCTTCGAGTTTGATCTCGAGCGCCCGCTTGTCATGGGTATCGTCAACGTCACGCCGGATTCCTTTTCCGACGGCGGCCAGCACGACGACACCGATTCCGCCGTGGCGCATGCGCGCCAACTGATCCAGGAAGGCGCCCAGATCCTGGACCTGGGCGGCGAATCCACGCGTCCCGGGGCCGAGCCGGTGTCAGTGGCCGATGAGCTGGACCGGCTGCTGCCGGTGATCGAGGCGCTGCGCGATTGCGGCGTGCCCTTGTCCATCGACACCTTCAAGCCCGAGGTCATGCGCGCTACGCTGGATGCCGGCGCGGACATGATCAACGATATCTACGGTTTCCGGCAGCCCGGCGCCATCGAGGCGGTGGCGCAGTCGCGCTGCGGGCTGTGTGTCATGCACATGAAAGGCGAGCCGCGCACCATGCAGGCGACCCCGCCCGAATATTCCGACCTGATCGGCGAGATCGGGCTCTTCCTGGGGGCCCGGGCGCAAAAGCTGCGCGCGGCCTGGATCGATCCTCGGCGTATCGTGCTGGACCCCGGTTTCGGGTTCGGCAAGACCGCCGACCAGAACTTTCAATTGCTGCGCCGGCTGTCCAGCCTGCGTAGCAGCGGTTATCCACTACTGATCGGTTTGTCGCGCAAGAACATGATCGGCCAGGCCACCGGCCGGCCGGTAGGCGACAGGCTATCCGGCAGCATTGCCGCGGCCCTGGCCTGTGTGGCCCGTGGCGCGTCCATCGTGCGGGTGCACGATGTGGCGGCCACGGTCGACGCGCTCAAGGTATGGCACGCGGCTGAACAAGGAGCGATTACTTCATGATTCGACGCAAGTATTTTGGTACCGATGGGGTCCGTGGCGAAGTCGGCGGTCCGGTGATCAACGCCGAATTCGCGTTGCGCCTGGGCTACGCGGCCGGCCGTGTGCTGGCCCGCGAACATGCGGTGCGCGGCGGCAGCCGCCCGCAGGTCGTGATCGGCAAGGACACGCGCATTTCCGGTTACATGCTGGAATCGGCCCTGGAAGCCGGGCTGTCGGCCGCGGGCATCGACGTGCTGCTGGCCGGCCCGATCCCCACGCCCGCCGTGGCCTATCTGACCAGGGCGCTGCGTCTTGTCGCCGGCATCGTGATCAGCGCGTCGCACAATCCCTACCAGGACAACGGCATCAAGTTCTTCTCGGCACAGGGCATGAAGCTGCCCGACGAGATCGAAGCCGCCATCGAAGTCGCGCTGGACGAGCCGCTCGGCTGCGTCAGCTCCGAAGGGCTGGGGCGCGCGCGCCGCATGTCGGACGCGCAGGGGCGCTACATCGAATTCTGCAAGAGCACGTTCCCCAACGACCTGGACCTGAACGGCATGACGATCGTGGTAGACGCCGCCCACGGCGCCGCCTACAACATCGCGCCGCACGTCTTCCGGGAACTGGGCGCTGAAGTGCATGCCATCGGCGTGCATCCGGACGGTTTCAACATCAACAAGGGCGTGGGCGCGCTGCACCCCGAGCTGCTCGCCAAGGAAGTGAAGGCGCGCGGCGCCCAGGTCGGCATCGCTCTGGACGGCGACGCCGACCGCCTGCAGATGGTGGACGGCGACGGCCGCATCTACAACGGCGACGAATTGCTCTACGCCATTCTGCGCGAGCGCATGCAGCGGGGCCAGGTGGACGGCGTGGTCGGCACGCTGATGACCAACTTCGGCTTCGAACGCGAGCTCCAGCGCCTGGGCGTAGGGTTCGAGCGCGCCAACGTCGGCGACCGCTACGTGCTCGAGCAGATGCAGGCGCGCGGCTGGCTCTACGGCGGCGAAAGCTCTGGTCACCTGCTGTGCCTGGACTGCCATTCGACCGGCGACGGCATTGTTGCGGCGTTGCAGGTGCTTACCGCGCTGCGCCGTAATCATGTGTCGATGGCCGAGTGGGTCAAGGACCTGCGCATGTACCCCCAGAAGATGATCAACGTGCCGCTGACCCCGGGGCAGGACTGGAAAACCCATCCAGGCCTGACTGCCGCGCGCAAGGCCGTCGAGGCCGAGCTGGCCGGCCGCGGCCGCATCCTGATCCGCGCCTCCGGCACCGAGCCCAAGCTGCGCCTGATGGTCGAGGCCGAGGACGAGGCCCTGGCCGTGGCGTCCGCTGAAAAGCTGGCGGCCAGTCTGCAATAGGCCTTTTTTTGCCTGGATCGAACATGGCCATTCATCGTTCTGCGATGAATGGCCATTGTTTGTGAACATTAAGTTTTTTTTTGTATAGATTTGTCGAGCTTTGCAGGATTTGGGTCCCAGCGCTCCGAACTAAACTTCATAGTCACGTAACATATTGGTCAAGTCATTGACATACAGGGCGTCCACACTGACCGGACTCTCTAGGAGCTTCGCGCAATGCTAGAACTAGCACGCATCAACCCAAGCCGTAACGCCGCAGAACCGTGGACGGGACCCACCGCCAGGGTGCTGGTGGTCGGCCTGGCGCGCACGGCCGAGGAAATCGAACAAATCCAGCGCCTGCGCTACGACGTCTTCACCGAAGACATGGGCGTGGTTTTCCCGGATGCCCAGGACGGGATCGAGCACGATCGTTTCGACCCCTTTTGCGAGCATCTGATGGTTCGCGAGCTCGACACCGGCCGTGTCGTGGGTACCTACCGCATCCTCACCCCCGAAAAGGCGAGCGAGGCAGGGGGTTACTACTCTCAATCCGAATTCGACCTGTCCGGCCTGGGCGCCATCCGCGACGAACTCGTGGAAGTGGGCCGCTCGTGCACGCACGCCGACTACCGCAACGGCGCGGTCATCATGCTGCTGTGGTCGGGCCTGGCGGAATACCTGCGCCGTGGCGGCTACCAATATGTACTGGGCTGCGCCAGCGTCAGCCTGCGCGACGACGGCGTGACGGCCGCGGAAGTGTGGCGCACCATCTCCAAGCAGTTGCCGAAAGACGGCCAGCCGCAAGTGACGCCGTTGCACCGCTACCCGGTGGAAAAGCTCAACAGCACGCTGCCGGCCCGCGTGCCGCCGCTGATCAAGGGTTACCTGAAGCTGGGCGCCACGGTTTGCGGCGAACCGGCCTGGGACCCGGATTTCAACGCCGCCGATTTTCCGGTGCTGTTGAAGATGGATGGCATGGACGAGCGTTACCGCCGCCATTTCGGCCTGGACCAACCCGCGGCCAACGGCCAGCGCTGATCCATCATGCGCCGCCTGCTCCGCCGTATGAAGATCAAACTGATACGGCGGGCCACGCGGCCTTTCCGTCTGGAACTCAAACAGCTGGAACGGCAGACGGATCTGTTGCCGTTCTAGTGTCGCCGCCCGGTTTTGCGCGGCCGGGGCGTGGCGCCGGCCGCGGCCGGCATCAGAATTCCAGCAGTTCGAACGAGAATCCCACCTTCGACCACTCGGCCTCTTCCGCGCGCAGCGTGAAGTCGCTGAGCGGATGCTGCGCGAGCCAATCGCGGTTGACACGCACCACGATCGAATCATTGCGCACCGATGCCGTCAGGGGCAGGGGCTCGATTTCGCCACGGCGGCGGAACAGCAGGACCGCCAACCGCAGGCTCAGAATGGCCATCCACTGGGCGCGCGTGCGAACCAGCGGTTCCAGCTTGCCCAGCTTGCCTTGGTGGCCCAGCGCCAGCAGCGCCAGCAATTGCTGGTCCGCGCGCGAGAAGCCGGGCATGTCGGCGTTTTCCAGCACGTAGGCGGTGTGCTTGTGATACGCGTTGTGGGCGATGGACAGGCCGACTTCGTGCAGGTCGGCGGCCCAGCCCAGCGCCACGCGCAATTCGGTGCGTTCCGGGCCTTCGGGCATCATCGCGTCGAACAGGCTGAGCGCGGCGTGGCGGACGCGGCGGGCCTGGTTGACGTCGACGTGATAGCGCTTCATGAACTGGCGCACCGACTCGTCGCGCTTGTCGTGCTCGTCGTCGCGGCCCAGCAGGTCGTACAGCACGCCCAGGCGCAGGGCGCCGTCGCCGGTGTGCATGACGTCGATGCCCAGTTCGTCGAACAGCGCGCTCATGATCGCCAGCCCGCCGGGCAGCACGTCGGCGCGCTCGACCTTGATGCCGGGCAGCTCCGAGGGGATCACCCGGCCGGCGCGCACGATGCGGTCTTTCAGCTTGTTCAGACCGGCGCGGGTGATGCCGCGGTCCGACAGACCGCCTTCGGTCAGGATGGCGAACAGGGCCTTGGCCGTGCCGGACGAGCCGTAGGCTTCCTTCCAGCCGGTCTTGCGGTACTGCTTGGCGATGACTTCGATTTCGCGACGGGCGGCCAGTTCGGCCAGCTTCATCTGGTGGGCATCGACGATGCCGTCCGAGAAGAACTGGCGACTGTAGCTGACGCACCCCATGTACAGCGACGACATCAGGCCGGGCTCGTGGCCCTTGCCGATGATGACTTCCGTGGAGCCGCCGCCGATGTCGATCACCAGGCGTTTGTTGGGCGATGGGGGCAGGGTGTGGACCACGCCCGAGAAAATCAGGCGGGCCTCTTCGCGGCCGGCGATGACTTCGATGGGGAAGCCCAGGGCGGCTTCGGCCCGGGGCAGGAAGTCGCGAGTGTTACGCGCGACCCGGAAGGTGTTCGTCGCCACGGCCCGCACCCGGTTGGGGTGAAAGCTGCGCAGCCGGTCGCCGAAACGCTCCAGCACGGCGATGGCCCGCTCGATGGCGTCGTCGCCGAGGCGCTTTTCGGCGTCCAGGCCGGCGGCGAGCCGGACGGTTTCCTTGAGGCGATCAATCTGGTAGATCTGGGGCGTACCGTCCTGCTGAACGATGCGTCCGATGGAGAGGCGGAAGCTGTTGGACCCGAGGTCCACGGCGGCCAGAAGTTGATCCATGCGGCTCGTCAATATTGGCTTTGAGGTGGCCTGATTATAGAGACCCCATATGACAACGCCGTCCGCTGCGGGTTTTCTCTTATGGAACAACTGCTTGGCGCGGGCGGACGGGTGCGCTATGCGTCCCGGTTTTGTCGTACGCTACGCATTTGGCGCAGTGTCATAGAACCGTCACCCTTTTGCAGTAAAACTCCACGCTCTCCCTACGTATGGAATCCGGTATGACCACACGCCCGCCCGCCGAGCCCTTGCTCCTGAATCGCGAGTTGTCGCTGCTCAAATTCAACGAACGCGTGCTGGCGATGGCGGAAAATCCGAAGACGCCTTTGCTCGAGCGCCTGCGCTACGTCTGCATCGTCAGCTCCAACCTGGACGAATTCTTCGAAATCCGGATTTCCAGCCTGAAAGAGCAGCAGCGCCAATCGCCCAACCTGGTGGGGCCGGACGGCATGACGCCGGACCAGGCGTTCGAGAACGTCCAGCAGGCGGTGCACGAGCTGGTAGGGCGGCAATATGCCCTGCTCAACGACGAGATCCTGCCTGCCATGCAGGCCGAAGGCATTACGCTGCACCATGCGTCCGAATGGAACGCCGAGCAGCAGGAATGGGCGCGCGAGGTCTTCAACCGCGACGTGATGCCGCTGTTGACGCCGATCGGACTGGATCCGGCGCACCCGTTTCCGCGGGTCTACAACAAGAGCCTGAATTTCATTGTGTCGCTGTCCGGGGCCGATGCCTTTGGCCGGCAGGCGTCCATTGCCGTGGTGCAGGCGCCGCGCGCGCTGCCGCGCCTGATCAAGATGCCGCCCGAGCTGTCCGGCCACCCCGAGGGCTTCATTCTGCTGACCTCGCTGCTGCGCGCATTCGTCGGCGAGCTGTTCCCGGGGCTGGAGATGCTGGGGTGCTACCAGTGGCGCGTAACGCGCAACAGCGACCTGTTCGTGGACGAGGAAGAAGTCACCAATCTGCGCCACGCCCTGCAGGGCGAATTGTCGCAGCGCAATTTCGGCGCCGCGGTGCGCCTGGAAATCGACAAGCTGACGCCGGTCGAGCTGGAAACCTTCCTGCAGCGCGAGTTCTCGCTCAAGGCCGAGGACACTTACCGCGTGCCGGGGCCGGTCAACCTGTCGCGCCTGATGCAGTTGTGCAATTCGCCCGACCGTCCGGACCTGTTGTTCCCCGACTACCGCGCGCCGCTGCCGGCGCCGTTCGACCGGGTCGGCGACAAGCCGTCCGACCTGTTCGAGGCCGTAGCCCAACAAGACCGCCTGCTGCATCATCCCTATCAGTCGTTCCAGCCCGTCATTGACTTCCTGACTGCCGCCGCGCTGGATCCGGACGTGATGGCCATCAAGCAGACCATCTACCGCACCGGCGAGGATTCCGAGCTGATGAAGATCCTGCTGGCCGCCGCGCGCGCCGGCAAGGAAGTGACGGTGGTGGTGGAGCTGATGGCGCGCTTTGACGAGCAGACCAACATCAACTGGGCTTCCAAGCTGGAAGAGGTCGGCGCCCACGTGGTGTATGGCGTGGTGGCGCACAAGACGCACGCCAAGATGGCCGTGGTGCTGCGGCGCGAAAAGGGCCGCCTGCGCCGCTACGCCCACCTGGGCACGGGCAACTATCATCCGCGCACTGCGCGCCTGTACACCGATTTCGGGTTGCTGACCGCCGACCCCAAGCTGTGCGAGGACATGGACAAGGTGTTCGCGCAGCTGACCGGCCTGGGCGCGCGCCGCTCGCTCAAGGCGCTGATGCAGTCGCCGTTCACCATGCACGAAGGCATGGTGGCTCTGATCCGCGCCGAGGCGCGGGCGGCCAAGGCGGGCAAGCGCTCGCGCATCATGGCCAAGATGAACTCGCTGCTGGAAGAGCAGATCATCGAAGAACTCTACAAGGCCAGCCAGGCCGGCGTGAAGATCGACCTGATCGTGCGCGGCGTCTGCGCGCTGCGGGCGGGCGTGCCGGGCTTGTCCGAGAACATCCGGGTGCGTTCCATCGTGGGCCGCTTCCTGGAGCATTCCCGCGTCTTCTATTTCTACGCCGAAGGCGAGGAAACCGTCTACCTGTCGTCCGCCGACTGGATGGACCGGAATTTCTTCCGCCGGGTGGAAATCGCCTTCCCGATCTACGACAAGACGCTCAAGAAGCGCGTCATCGACGAAGCCTTCACCTTTGCCCTGCGCGACAATCAACTGGCCTGGCAGCAACAGGCCGACGGCGACTACACCCGCGTCAAGAGCCGCCGCGAACCCTTCAACCTGCACCAATACCTGATGCAGAAGCTGGGCGTCTAGCCGAGCCGACGCCCGGCAAGGGGACAAAGCCCGTCCCCAATAAACAAACCCCCACCTTAGAGGCAGGGCGTCCCAATCGAGCAGGGCACCCCAATCGAGCAGGGTGCCCAAATCGAGCAGGGTGCCCAAATCGAGCAGGCCGCCCCAATCGAGCAGGCCGCCCCAATCGAGCAGGGCCCCCCAATCGAGCAGGGCCCCCCCAATCGAGCAGGGCCCCCCCAATCGAGCGGGCCGCCCCAATCGAAGCACGCCCCCCCCAATCGAGGCAGGGCGTCCCCAATCAAAGCACGGCGCCCCAAGCGCAGCCGCGCGGATCCGGCTCCGCCGGTCCGCCACCGGCGCCCCCCTGGGGGGGAAGCGCGCAGCGCTCCGGGGGGGGATTGTGACTGTCACTATCTTGTCACGTTGGACTTCTAAGATGCGAGGGTCGCTGAAAGACAGGCAGTAGAAAGCCTGCCAAGACTCCTCTAACGAGCACAGAAGGAACCAAGATGTTCAAACGTGTCTTCAAACAAGTTTCCCTGGGTGTCGCGCTGAGCGCCGCCGTGTTTGCCGTCCAGGCCGCCGATGTGACCGGCGCCGGCGCATCGTTTCCGTACCCGGTCTACGCCAAGTGGGCGTCGGACTACAAGGCAGCCACCAACAACGCGGTCAACTACCAGTCGATCGGTTCGGGCGGCGGCCAGCAACAGATCATCGCCAAGACCGTCGATTTCGGCGCCTCGGACGATCCCATGAAGGCAGCCGACCTGGAAAAGAACGGTCTGCTGCAGTTCCCGGCCGTCATCGGCGGCACCGTGGCCGTGGTGAACATCGACGGCATCGCACCGGGCAAGCTGAAGCTGTCGGGCAAGGTCCTGGCCGAAATCTTCCTGGGCAAGGTCAAGAAGTGGGACGACGCCGCCATCAAGGCGCTGAACCCGGACCTGAAGCTGCCGTCGGCCGACATCATCGTCGTGCACCGTTCGGACGGCTCGGGCACCACCTTCGGCTGGACCAACTACCTGTCCAAGGTCTCGCCGGAATGGAAGGAACAAGTCGGTGAAGGCAAGGCCGTCAAGTGGCCCGTGGGTCAAGGCGGCAAGGGCAACGAAGGCGTCGCCGCCTACGTCGGCCAGCTGAAGAACTCGATCGGCTACGTGGAATACGCCTACGCCAAGCAGAACAAGCTGGCCTGGACGCAGTTGCAGAACAAGGACGGCAAGTTCGTCCAGCCGGAGCAGAAGGCCTTCGCCGCTGCCGCCGCCAACGCTGACTGGAAGAGCGCGCCTGGCATGGGCGTGGTGCTGACCGACGAGCCGGGCGCCGATTCCTGGCCCGTGACCGCCGCGACGTTCATCCTGATCCACAAGTCGCAAGACAAGCCCGCCCAAGGCAAGGCTGTCCTGGAATTCTTCGACTGGGCCTTCAAGAATGGCGCCAAGTCGGCTGAAGCCCTGGACTACGTGCCGCTGCCGGAAGCCGTGACCAAGGAAATTCGCGCCGCTTGGGGCGAAGTCAAGGCAGCTGACGGCAAGGCCGTCTGGAAGTAAAGCGGACCCCCGGCGCGGTGGCATCGTCCCGCGCCGGTATCTGCCCGCCGCCCCGGCGTCCGGATCTCCGGATGCCGGGGCGGGTCTCCCGGATCCTCTCGTAGTTTCCCCCCAGGTTTCCTAAGGAAAGTCCATCCATGAGCGCGGTAATGGATAATAGTGTGCCGCTTTCGCCCAGCGTGGCGGACTCCGTGACTACCGGCACGCCTTCGCCTATGAAGCAAAATAAAAACGCGCTGATGGATGCGCTGTTCAAGAACCTGACCCGCCTGTTCGCCTTTCTGGTGTTCATTCTGCTGGCGGCGATTCTTGTCTCCCTGATCTACGGCAGCCGCGAATCGCTGGCCAAGTACGGTCTGTCGTTCCTGTGGCTGAACGACTGGGACCCCGTCAAACAGAACTACGGTGCCGTGGTGCCCATCATCGGCACGTTGCTGACGTCGGCCATCGCGCTGATCATCGCCGTGCCGGTGTCGTTCGGCATCGCGATCTTCCTGACCGAACTGTCGCCGACCTGGCTGCGCCGTCCCCTGGGCACCGCGGTCGAAATGCTGGCCGCCATCCCGTCCATCATCTACGGCATGTGGGGCCTGTTCGTCTTCGTGCCGGTGTTTCAGCAGTACGTGCAGCCGTTCCTGATCGCCACGCTGGGCAGCGTGCCGATCATCGGCGGCATGTTCGCCGGGCCGCCGTTCGGCATCGGCATCTTCACCGCCGGGCTGATCCTGTCGATCATGATCATCCCGTTCATCGCGGCGGTGATGCGCGACGTGTTCGAACTGGTGCCGGCCATGCTGAAGGAATCGGCCTACGGCCTGGGCAGCACGACCTGGGAGGTGATGTGGCGCGTGGTGCTTCCGTTCACCAAGTCCGGCGTCATCGGCGGCATCATGCTGGGCCTGGGCCGTGCGCTGGGCGAGACCATGGCCGTGACCTTCGTGATCGGCAACGCCTTCAAGTGGTCCGGCTCGCTGTTCTCACCGGGCAACTCGATCGCCTCGGCGCTGGCCAATGAATTCAACGAAGCGGGCGGCATCCAGAAGTCGGCATTGCTGGAACTGGGCCTGATCCTGTTCCTGATCACGACGATCGTGCTGGCCCTGGCCAAGATGCTGCTGGTTCGCCTGTCCGCCGGCGAAGGCAAGAAAACCTGACGCGCCGCGAGCCCAAGGAAAAGAACATGGCTGTATCCGTACTCAATATGCAGAACGGCGTGTATCGCCGGCGCCGCGTGGTCAACCGCATCATGCTGACCATCTCGCTGGGCACGCTGGTGTTCGGGCTGTTCTGGTTGTTCTGGATCATTCTGACGCTGCTGACCAAGGGCGCGCCGGCCCTGTCGTACACCCTCTTCACCGAGATCACGCCGCCGCCGGGACAGACCGGCGGCCTGATCAACGCCATCTTCGGCAGCGTGATGATGGCGGGCGTGGGCACACTGATCGGCACGCCGGTCGGCATCCTGGCCGGCACCTACCTGGCCGAATACGGCCAGCGCGGCTGGCTGGCGCCGGCCACGCGCTTCCTGAACGACGTGCTGCTGTCGGCGCCGTCCATCATCATCGGCCTGTTCATCTACGCCGTGTACGTGGCGCAGGTGGGGCATTACTCCGGCTGGGCCGGCGCCATCGCGCTGTCCATCCTGGTGATCCCGGTGGTGGTGCGCACCACCGACAACATGCTGCTGCTGGTGCCCAACAGCCTGCGCGAAGCCGCGGCCGCGCTGGGCTGCCCCAAGTGGCGCATGATCACGCTGGTGTGCTATCGCGCCGCCAAGACCGGCATCATCACCGGCGTGCTGCTCGCGATTGCGCGTATCTCGGGCGAAACCGCGCCGCTGCTGTTCACGGCGCTGTCGAACCAGTTCATGTCGACCAACATGAATGGCCCGATGGCCAACCTGCCGGTCGTGATCTACCAATACGCTGCCAGCCCCTTCAAGGACTGGAATGACCTGGCCTGGGCCGGGGCTACCCTGATTACGCTGCTGGTGCTGGGCATCAACATCATCGCCCGCAACATGTTCCGCAAGTAAAGATCGCTTTGCCGGCGCGCCAGGCGCGCCGGACCTAGGGAAACCAAATGGAAAACACCGCTACCGCCGTCAAGAACAAGATCGAGGTCAAGAACCTGAACTTCTACTACGGCAAGTTCCATGCGATCCGCAATGTGAACATGTCGATCCAGGAGAAGAAGGTCACCGCCTTCATCGGCCCGTCGGGCTGCGGCAAGTCGACGCTGCTGCGCACCTTCAACCGCATGTTCGAGCTGTACCCGGGCCAGCGCGCCGAAGGCGAAATCATCCTGGACGGCGAGAACCTGCTGACCGCCAAGACCGATATTTCGCTGATCCGCGCCAAGGTCGGCATGGTGTTCCAGAAACCCACGCCGTTCCCCATGAGTATCTATGACAACATCGCCTTCGGCGTGCGTCTGTTCGAGCGCCTGTCCAAGGGCGAGATGGACGAGCGCGTGGAGTGGGCGCTGAGCAAGGCCGCGCTCTGGAACGAAGTGAAGGACAAGCTGCACCAGAGCGGCAACAGCCTGTCGGGCGGGCAGCAGCAGCGTCTGTGCATCGCCCGTGGCGTGGCCATCAAGCCGGAAGTGCTGCTGCTGGACGAGCCGTGTTCGGCGCTGGACCCGATCTCGACCGCCAAGATCGAAGAACTGATCGCCGAACTGAAGAACGACTACACCGTCGTCATCGTGACCCACAACATGCAGCAGGCCGCGCGCTGCTCGGATTACACGGCCTACATGTACCTGGGCGAACTGATGGAATTCGGCCAGACCGACCAGATCTTCGTAAAGCCGTCGCGCAAGGAAACCGAAGACTACATCACCGGCCGTTTCGGCTGAGGCAGACCCGGCGGCAGGGACATCGACGGCGCGCCCGCAAGGCGCGCCGTTGTCATTGGTGGCTCAGGAGCGTTGTGGCTGCAGGGCCTGCGAAGCCGGCGTCGGTTGCGCCTGCGGGCCGCCCGCGTAGCGGCCGGGAATCAGGATCACGAACACCGCCGCCAGCACGGCCGCGCACGAGAAGGCGATGAAGTTCCAGGCCAGCGGCAACTGCAGGCCGGCCAGGTAGCCGCCGACGATAGGGCCGCTCATGGCGCCGATGCGGGCGAACGACAGCGCCCAGCCGGTAGCCGCGCCGCGCGCATGCGCCGGGTAGTAGCCGGCCAGGTAGCCGGTCAGGATCAGCGACGACGAAATGCTGCCCACGCCAGCCAGGCCCACCCACAGGTAGTTCACCACCAGCGGGTTGTTGTAGGTCAGGCAGTAGATGCCGATGGCGCCCACCAGGAAGAACAGCGCCACGATCCGGCGTGGCTCGGTCTTATCGGCGAACTGCCCCAGCACCAGGCCGCCGATGGCGGACGCCAGGCTGAACACCAGCAGGAACGACAGGCTGGAACCCAGGTCGTAGCCGTTCTTGCGCATGATCTGCGGCAGCCAGGTGTTCAGGCCGTAAACCAGCATCATGCCCAGGAACAGCGCGCCCCAGAAACACAGTGTGGCGCGCAGGTGGCGCGGCGCGAACACCGCCGTCATCACGTCGCGCCAGGTGGCTTTCTCGCCCGTGACCTCGCGCGGCCGGAAGGGCTCGAGCGAGCCGATGCCCAGGCGGTCCGCCATGGCGCGCGCGCCGGCCTCGTCCCCCTTGGCCAGCAGGTACTCGAGCGATTCGGGCAGCAGGCGCGCCAGCAGCGGTACCAGCAGCAGCGGCGCCGCGCCCACCAGGATCACCGCCCGCCAGCCCCAGTGCTGCAGTACCGCCATGGCCACGGCGGCCGAGCACAGGATGCCCAGCGAATAGCCGGAATACATCACGCCGTAGTTGAAGCCGCGCTTGGCTGGCGGCGAGTATTCGATGGTCAGCGCGGCCGCCACGGGAATCACGCCGCCCAGCCCCAGGCCGCCAATGAAACGGAAGGTGGCGAACCACGTCGGCGTGGGCGCCCAGGCGGCGCCGATCATCGTCAGCGAAAACAGCGTGACGCAGGCCAGCAGCATGCGCCGGCGGCCCAGCAGGTCGGACAGCGTGCCGACCGCGAATGAGCCGACGAACATGCCGGCCAAGGCATAGCTGCCCAGCATGCCCAGCTGGATTGACGTCAGGTTCCAGCTCTTGTCGTCGGCCAGGGCGGGCAGCACCGCGCCCATCACGCCCACGTCGTAGCCTTCGAACAGGATCGCCAGCCAGCAGACGAACAGCACGGTGTAGGTAGTCCGTGTCGGGGTGGCCCAGACGGATGCAGTAGAGGCGGTCGCCATGATTTTCCCGATGAGTATGTCGTTATGAATTTGAATTTAATTTATGCTTCAACTATATAGGTGTCAATCAGGGCTTGCCTGCGGCCGCGCCCTCGGGGCGCTGGGCCGCGGCGCCATTTCGGCGCCTCTGCCGTATCTGGTATAGTTGCCACCCTCGGGGCGTAGCGCAGCCTGGTAGCGCATCTGCTTTGGGAGCAGAGGGTCGTGAGTTCGAATCCCACCGCCCCGACCAGTAAAAACAAAGGGTTAGCTTGCTTCTGGCGAGCTAACCCTTTTTCTTTGCTGGGCATATGGGACAACATAGGGGACAACGATGGAACGCGATTCAACCTTGCGTTGCCGTCTGGCGCGAGTGAGCTGCTTGGGGCCCATGCGAGCTTGCGCAACGATGGACCCTGTGCGGGTTAACGGTTCAAGTCGTCGCTATCGACCGACTGCGGCCCATGGGTGGGAGTCATCCAGCGCCGTCCCACGACGCGAAGGCCGATCAACACCGGCCGCTCATTGGACGGGATTGCCCGCACCTGGGTAACGTCGCCATCGTCGTGGCGCTCCCAGCCCGCGGCTGCCTTGCGGTACATATAGTAGTGACCGCCGTCCGTCGTTCCCTGGTGCATGACCACGGCAACGGGCGCCAGCGTGACGAGGATCTGGCTGGATTCGAATTCAAGATCTGTGATGTTCAATTCCACTGTCTTGTCGTATTGAATATTAGTGGTGGGCTGCCTGGCGCCCGCTGTGGCCAGGGCGCCGCTCGAATACGTCACGCGGAGTGCGAATCCCCGCAGCGGCGCAATATCGTCAACGGCCAAGCCCTGTATCGAATACTGGCTGTTCACCGCGACTGCGTCGTTGCTTGCCAAAAGCTTGCGCTCGAGAATCGCTTGGAGGTCAAGGTTCTTGTCATTGCCGTCCAGGCTCGCGTTGATTATGCAGGTTGGCTCGCCATGCGTTTCCATTGGCTGATTCGGTTCCGGGCTTCGGCAGAGCCGGACCTTATGCGAAGCCAGACTGTCCAGTTTCAGGGATTCGACGACGCCTTCGACAAAGTCTGTAGCGTCATGCGGAACATAGGGGCCGCCCTTGTCAAACATCTGGAATTCGGGTGCGTCTTTCAGCTTGGAAAAGAGATCGCGCAGCTGTTGATCACTTATGTCGGCCCGTGCGGCCAATGTCCCTATGAAGTCTGCAATGGCATTGCCAGACGAGGCGGCATTATTTAATGAGTCTTCCGGGGCCGCGGGGCGAGTTGTCGCGTCCCGGCCAAAGGCATAGAGCACAAATTTCAGTCCGGCATTTGCGTAGCAGGTGCCGCCCAGATTTGGCAGGCCAGGTGTCCTATCCGCGTGGAAGGCCGTCACGGGTAGCGCGGCAGATGACGCGAGTTCGCTGGCTTCGACCGGAGGGGGCGGCGAGGACGTGACAGGCAGGGAAGATGCCTGGGGCAGGAGTGTGGCCACAGTCGGCGTCGGAGGTTGCGCAAGCGCAGGTGTGGGAGCGGCCTGTGTGTCCTGCTTGCCGGCGGCCTTCGATTGGTCATATTGCTGCTCTACCTCGGCACGCATTTTTTCGGCCCACTCAGTGGTGATTGGGCCCTTGTGCTTGATGAGATCCTCTCGCATGCCGGCGACGGCGCCGCTGCCGTATGTGCGTTCGAGGGTCTTCAGTTGCAAGTACGCCCTGCAAAAGGCTTTCGCCCTGCTGCGGTCCAGTTTTTCCGTTACGGCTTTGATTGTCTGCGTGTCGAGTGCCGAGCCAGCTCGAATCTTGAACTTGCGCTCCAAAACGCGGAGGGTGTCGTCCACGCCATAGCGATTGACCAATGCGGTACGGAGCAGGGCGTATGCGCGGATATTGTCGTCCCTGTATCGAGCGACGGGAGGGAGAGACCGCAATAGCGGCACGCGGTCCAGCACCCTGAACACCTTTCCTAGCCGCCCGGTGCCAACCACTTGGGGATTGCCCTTCGCGTCATCGCGCACGGCCAGACTGACATGTCCGGGAGGGATGGCCAGGAAGGCCTTCAGTTCTATCGGCATGGAGAAGTCTTCCGGCGCTTTCGCCGCTGGTCTTAAAGTCGCTCGCCATGGGCGCCCCTCGCCGTCACGGGACGGCTAGGGGCGGAGGGTCATGCCCTACGTAACCGCCGGCCGCATTTGGTTCTCTGCCTCATGCGCCCTTGCCGGGGAACCAGGGGGATGCTGGCGGTCACTGATATCGGACGTCGGCCGCATTGAGCTCGCGGGATTGGCCAATGACAACTGCGAACCCACGCGGCGCATTGGGGCCTGACAAGGGGTTATTCTTTTTTTTAATAATCGGGGAGAAATTGCCTTGGACCTGATCTCGCGCTATCGCGATGCCAAGATCGTCGCCATGTATGACGATGGCCATCGTACCCATGAGACCATGGGAAAAATAGAAAAAATGTGGTTTGCGCAAGGCCACGCCTCTATGCCTAGGGCAAGGCGTCCGGGGATGTTCAAAAATTTCCGGATCAAACTGGCTGCTGTCGGAAAAGCACTGTTCTCCCGGAAAAAAGAGTCAGAGCAAATCCGCGGTCGCGCTATTTATCATCGGTTTCGGAAGACGTTTGGAATGCTATGTGGAGCCCTGGAGGAGAAGGCAGTCTGTCGGGATTACATGGATTCCAAAGAAATTGCATTGTCTGCCGTGCTGGGGTATTTGCACGAACTCGCGTGCCAAGCGGGGTTAACGCCTGCGCCTAAAGAGACAGCTGACTTCGCCATGGCTGATTCCGTGATGAAGTTTTCAGCCACCGATCGCGCATCGATTGCTAAGGGGTTGGCAACGCTGTTGCAAAAAGCTCCAGATAAATGGGATAGGCTGAGTGAGGATCAGGCTTCAATATTGAAGAAAATCCTGGTCGAAGTCGGGACGGACTGGGAGAAATGGCCGACGCCCTGCAAGAAATTGACAGAATAGCCGCGCGCGGCTGCCGCGGCTTTGCATGTCCGGGTTTGAACGCCGTTTAACAGGAGCGACAGTCATGACTATTGGATCAGCCCAGATTCGCAAAGATCTTCGGCTCAATATTGCGTATGACGAGGGAAAGCGAGCAAACGCCCCGTTGGGAAAAATCGGCAATCTGTCATGCACGGTCATGGGGTCTCCGAAGGCCAGGATGCCGGGACTCTTCGAGCGATTTGCAATATTCTGGAAGGCAATATTTCGGGCTAGGAAGATTAAAATTAATTCAAGTGACGCGCGCACCGAAAATCTCAAGGCAGATCAACGCCGGGTCCAGAAGTACACGAGTGAGCTGCTTGGAAAGCTGCAGTCGGCGCATTTTTCTCAACCATGGGCGGTATCAAATTATGGCAAGGCGTTGCCGAGCATTAGGAAAACATTGGCAAAACTACATAATACAATGCTAAAACACAAAGGGAGCGACGTTGAAAATGAATTTTATAAGGCGTTGGCGGCTGTTAAAGAACAGATAGGTGATGCTAGGGCTGTGAAAGCAGGGCTTCAGTATCTGATAAATGTGCGCGATGTAGCACCTGCGTGCAAATTAGCGATGGAAAGTTTGCCGTCAGGCGAGCGGAAGATTCTGCATCAAATTGCCCTGGCTGTCGATGTGGAGGATGAAGATATGCGCGGGGTTCTGTATTTTGATAAGGATGGCGATCGCTACAAATATTCTGAGCATGAGGCTGATTTTGAGCTTCTTGATGCGCGTTTGCAGAATATTATGTCGGCGAGCGTAGGGAAGAATAATCAAGATAAGGAGGCTCCAATTACTGCGGACCTTGATGATTCTGAGCAGAGTGAGATTCCTCCCTTGTTGAACGGAAGCAATTCGGAGAGTCCCCTCGAATTCAGTCAGCCCACCGCGACAAACAACGACCAAAGCCAGGCGCAGAACTAGTGTGAATCACCCGACACCGGCCCCGAGCCGGTGTTTGCTCAAGCAGCCTCGGCTAACACGTCCCGCAGATCGGGCTTGCGTCTTGCCGGCATCAAACCTCTGCGTTGGAGTTCTGCCGCCCATCATCCGGCTTTGATGCGGCCGCTCGTGGTTGTAATGGTGCAAATAGGCGTCGAAGTCTGCCTGCATCTGGTCAATCGATTCATACGAGGTCGTGCGGCCCGCAATGCGGAGGTGCTCGTCCAGCAAGGTGCCTGCGCCTGGCATTGGCCCAGCACTTGCGCATCATTCAGCGGCCGGTCGTGTTTCTCCCGTGTGGAACCCGTCCACGGTAGTGGTTACTCAATGGGTAGATCCGTTGCGTCCGAGCATGTGGCATGCGGGCAGCGGTCTCTGTCCATTTATCTAATCAGGAGCGATCCCCATGGACGTACATGCACTGTTGTCTCTGCTCGGAGAAAAATCCGGCATTCCGTTGACGCTGAGCGAAGTCGGAACCTTGGCGCTGCTATTCGAAGGCGACGTGACGTTGAACCTGGAATATGCGGCATCGAACGATGCGCTATACCTTTATGCGGTCGTCGGCGATATTCCCTACGATGACCAGGCGCGGCTGTCGATGTATGGGGCGATGCTGGAGGCCAATCTGTTCGGCCATGAAACCGGCGGCGGCACGCTGGCGGTGGACGATACGACCGGCGAACTGATGCTGACGCGCCATATCGAACTCGCCGTCGCGGATGTCGAACACCTATCCCGTGCGATCGAGCAGCTGGTGTCGGCCGCGGCCGAATGGCGAAAGCGCCTGGACAGTCCGCTGGCATTCGATGAGGACTCCGCGCTGTTGGATGCGGGCGCGGATGCCGCGGCTTTGAATGTTCGGGTTTGAACGCCGTCAAACAGGAGCAACAGTCATGACTATTGGACCAACCCAGATTCGCAAAGATCTTCGGCTCAATATTGCGTATGACGAGGGAAAGCGAGCAAACGCCCCGTTGGGAAAAATCGGCAATCTGAGATACACGACCACCGGGTCGCCGAAGGCCAGGATGCCGGGACTCTTCGAGCGATTTGCAATATTCTGGAAGGCAATACTTCAGGCCAGGAAGATTGAAAGGGGTTCAACTGAGGCGCAGGACAAAAATTTCCAGGCAGATCAACGCCGGGTCCAGAAGTACACAGGTGAACTGCTTGGAAAGCTGCAGGCGGGTTTTGTGCAAGTACGGACGGAATCAGGTCATGATAAGGTGTTGTCGAGTATCATTAAAACAGTGGGGAAACTGCAAAATACAATCAGAAAATACAGTGACAATGAAGGAAGAAAAGAAAGCATTAAAAAAGATTTTTATAATGCCGTGGCGACGATCAAAAACCAGCGCAGTGATGCTAGTGTGGTGAGGGCAGGGCTTGAATATCTGATACTTGAACGCAAATCAGCGATGAGATCTTTGCCGGCAGACGAGCGGAAGGTTCTGCATGAAATTGCCCTGGCTGTCGATGTGAGGGATGAATATATGCGCGAGGTTCTGTATTTTAATAGGAGTGATAAAGGCTACTGCTATTATAAGCATAATAATAAGGATTCTAATTTTGAGCCTCTTGATGCGAGTTTGCAGGGTATTATGTCGGAGAACGTAGCGAAGAATGATCAAGATGAGGGGACTCTAATTACTACGGGCCCTCATGATTATGAGCAGAGTGAAAGTCCTCCCTTGTTGAAGAGGAGCAATTCGGAGAGTCCCCGCGAATTCAGTCAGTCCACCGCGACAAACAACGACCAAAGCCAGGCGGCGAAGAACTAGTGTGAATCACCCGACACCGGCCCCGAGCCGGTGTTTTCTCAAGCAGCCTCGGCTAACACGTCCCGCAGATCGGGCCGCTGCGTCTTGCCGGCATCAAACCTCTGCGTTGGAGTTCTGCCGTCCATCATCCGGCTTTGATGCGGCCGCTCGTGGTTGTCGTGGTGCAAATAGGCGTCGAAGTCTGCCTGCATCCGGTCAATCGATTCATACGAGGTCGTGCGGCCCGCAATGCGGAGGTGCTCGTCCAGCAAGGTGCCTGCGCCTGGCATCGGCCCAGCACTTGCGCATCATTCACCGGCCGGTAGGGTTTCTCCCGTGTGGAACCCGTCCACGGTAGTGGTTACTCAGTGGGGAGATCCGATGCGTCCGAGCGTGTGGCATGCGGGCAGCGGTTTCTGTCCATTTGTCTAATCAGGAGCGATTCCCATGGACGTACATGCACTGTTGTCTCTGCTCGGGGAAAAATCCGGCATTCCGTTAACGCTGAGCGGAGTCGGAACCTTGGCGCTGCTATTCGAAGGCGACGTGACGTTGAACCTGGAGTATGCGGCATCGAACGATGCGCTATACCTTTATGCGGTCGTCGGCGATATTCCCTACGGTGACCAGGCGCGGCTGTCGATGTATGGGGCGATGCTGGAGGCCAATCTGTTCGGCCGTGAAACCGGCGGGGGCACGCTGGCGGTGGACGATACGACTGGCGAACTGATGCTGACGCGCCATATCGAACTCGCCGTCGCGGATGTCGAGCACCTATCCCGTGCGATCGAGCAGCTGGTGTCGGCCGCGGCCGAATGGCGAAAGCGCCTGGACAGCCCGCTGGGATTCGATGAGGACGCCGCGCTGTTGGATGCGGGCGCGGATGCCGTGGCCTTGAATGTCCGGGTTTGATAGTCATTGAATAGTGGTAATTGTCATGGTCATCAGTCAAGCGCAGCTGCGCAAGGATCTTCGGCTCTACCTTGCGTATAAATCCCAAGTTCGACAGCCCGCTCCGCTGGGGAAAATCGGCAATCTGTCATTCAAGGTTGACGGATCTCCGAAGGCCAGGATGCCGGGAATCTTTGAACGATTCATCCTATTCTGTGGGGCAATTCATCGGACCAGGAAATTTATTGGTGAGCTTGATGCGGCGCTGATTGGTCTCAACGCAGATCATCGCCGGGTACAGAAGTACACAGGCGAACTGCTTGGAAAGCTGCAGATAGGTTTTGTGGAGAGCGCGCGGACGAGATCAGATTTTGACAAGATGCTATTGAGTATTAGGAAAACCGTGAAAAAGTTGCATCATGTCGTGATGGTAAAGCATGGTGAAAATAAAAATGGTGCGCTTGTGGAGGAGTTCAATCGTGCTTTGGCGGCGGTCAAGACAAATGAGCATGATGTTGCCGTGGTGAAGTCGGGGCTTAAATATCTGATCTTTCATAAGCATGCATCGGAGATATCAAGATTGCCGGATCACGAGCGAATACTCCTGCGTTATATTGCCCGGGCTTTCGGTTTCACGGATGTGGATATGTCCAGGGTGCTGGGTGGTTGATATTAAAGGCCGCGCCTGAAAATACGATAAGTATGACGACAAGTTCGGGGCGCATGGGTTCCTCAAAGGCTGGGATGCGACCTGCCATGAGCGAACAGGGCAACCTTTCCGGTCTGCACCTGCGCCTGTGCCTGATCTCGGCTCGGTACGGCGCGTGCGCACCATTCAGCGCGCGATAGGCTTTCCGCCGGGTGGAACCCGTCTAAGGCGGTAGTTACTCAATGGGTGGATCCGCAGCGTTTGAGCCTCTGGCATGCGGGCAGCGGTCTCTGTCCATTTATCTAATGATGCGCTATACCTTTATGCGGTCGTCGGCGATATTCCCTACGATGACCAAGCGCGGCTGTCGATGTATGGGGCGATGCTGGAGGCCAATCTGTTCGGCCATGAAACCGGCGGCGGCACGCTGGCGGTGGACGATACGACCGGCGAACTGATGCTGACGCGCCATATCGAACTCGCCGTCGCGGATGTCGAACACCTATCCCGTGCGATCGAGCAGCTGGTGTCGGCCGCGGCCGAATGGCGAAAGCGCCTGGACAGTCCGACGGCATTCGATGAGGACTCCGCGCTGTTGGATGCGGGCGCGGATGCCGCGGCTTTGAATGTTCGGGTTTGAGCGCCGTTTAACAGGAGCGACAGTCATGACTATTGGATCAGCCCAGATTCGCAAAGATCTTCGGCTCAATATTGCGTATGACGAGGGAAAGCGAGCAAACGCCCCGTTGGGAAAAATCGGCAATCTGTCATTCAAGGTTGACGGATCTCCGAAGGCCAGGATGCCGGGACTCTTCGAGCGATTTGCAATATTCTGGAAGGCAATATTTCGGGCCAGGAAGATTGAAAGTGGTTCAACTGAGGCGCAGGAAAAAAATTTCCAGGCAGATCAACACCGGGTCCAGAAGTACACAGGTGAACTGCTTGGAAAGCTGCAGCCGGCGCATCTTAAGCAAGGATGGACGGAATCAGATAAGGGCAAGGTGTGGTCGAGTATTAGGAAAACATTGACAAAACTGCATAATACAATGCTAAAACACAAGGGGGGCGGCGTCGAAAATGAATTTTATAAGGCTGTGGCGGCTGTTAAAGAACAGAAAAATGATGATTTTTATGTGAGGTTAGGGCTTCAGTATCTGCTAGTTGTGCGCGCATTTAAATTTGCGCGCAAATTTGTGAAGACAAGTTTGCCGCCAGGCGAGCGGAAGATCCTGCATGAAATAGCCCTGGCTGTCGGTGTGAAGGATGAATATATGCGCGGGGTTCTGTATTTTGATAAGGATGGCGATCGCTACAAATATTCTGAGCATGAGGCTGATTTTGAGCCTCTTGATGCGCGTTTGACGAAAATTCTATCGGGCGACGTTGCGAAAAATAATCTGTATGTGGGTTCTATCGTTATTGATACAAATCCCTCAGGTGATCGGCTGATTAAAACTTCTTCCACGGTAAACGGAGTTTGATGTTCCTGCCGGTCAAACGTGACGTCCGCGCACAGGTTCTCAAAGGTATGGATACGACGGTCCAACCGCAGGGGCTATAACCATGCAATCCATCATATCGTCCAAGGACGCACGGATCGCTGTCGCGTTTGAGAAAGGCTACCGAACCCATGAGCTCCTGGGGAAGATAGGAAATCTCTCATTTTCGGCTAGTGCAGGCTCTCGGAAAGCCAGGGTCCCAAATGTCATCCAGCGTGTCCACATCCGATGGATCATCTTCACAAGAAAGTTGACTTGCCGGCCTGCTGTGTTGGGATCCGACCCGACTAAGGTGGCCAAGCTCGTTTTCCAGAAAAATTTGGAAGATTTTGTCGGGAAGCTGCAATTGAGATCCGTTGCTGCGGACTCCGAAGCTGGCCGAAAGCAGGCGCTGTTGAATATCGAACGAGCGTGGAGGAAGCTGGAGCCGCTTATAAAGGAGGGGGGGGGAGGGAGTGCCATCATGGCGGAAATGAAGGCAGTATCCGAAAAAAGAGACGATGCCCAAGTTGTGAATGAGGGCTTGAACTATTTGTTTTCAAGAGAGAAGACTTGGTTTGCCCGGCAGAGTAGCTCGTGCAGGATTCTGCTGGGCCATATCGCCGAGTCAGTGAAGGGAGACAAACAGCTCTATAAAACGCCTGTCCCGGATCCAACGTCCCCATCGGGGCCATCGTGGAATGGACCGGACTGACGTTCGTGCTTTCCGCGATCGAGGAACCAGAATGCCGTCATGGTTACCAAGACCTGCAAGCGGGGGCTAGTGTGGCCGCCGAGTGATTGTGCTTGGAGGTGCGCGCAATGAACTTCACCGAAACACTGAAATCCGCTCGACTCAATGTCATGGTAGAGCGAGGATACAAATATAGCCCGATGGGCAAGATCGGCAATTTCCAGTGTGCTCAAGGATCTCCGCCCGCTCGTCGGGCTGGTTTTTTCATGCGCGGCGTCTGCACACTGATCGCCTTCAAACGGACGGTGCTGAGCCCGAGGAATCGGCGTGAGGAGATTAAACGGTCCGCGGAAAAAAACAAGGTACGTATCTATGTGGGGAATATCTGCGGACTCGCGAGTAAAAACCAGATCGGATGCGAAAACCTATCGGATTTAAAACGTGTGTTGGATAGATTAGTGGCTATACGCAGCGGAGGGTACGTAGAGCCAAGTGAGTTCAGGGAGGAATTGAATTCGTCCATACGCGGCATGATCGAGGTTGACCGACGCATAGTTCTGCGGATATTGACGGGAATTCTCACGGAAAATGACCCGGATGGGTCGGTTGGCAGTGATCAAAGGGACATCCTGCAGATGATATTCAATAGCGCCCTCGTTGGAGGGCAGACTCCTGTGGGTCCTGCTGGAAATTCCATTGGTAATAATGCGAGGCAGCAGATAAAGCCTGTTCCTGCCCGTGTCCCTGCCCCTGTTCCTGTTAGTGCTTTCGTCCCTACGCCTACATTATCGAATGGTCTTCATGCTGAACCCAGCCGCTCGACGCTGTCCAATGACGATGATTCCCTGTCGAAGACGAGTTCCTCGATGAAATCCGATCCTGGGAAGACTGATGCCGCCACCTCGGATTCGTTGGCGCCCAACCCTTCAGGGACAGTTTTAACGGGTGAGTTGCCTGCACAGCCGTCGCACGAGCATTCCATTGCGGTGGGGGCGAAATCAAAACAAAACATGCAGAAAACGACTGGTAAACTGCCAGGGATATTCGGTGACGATAAGCCAGGAATATTTAGCGACGACAAGCTAGGAATATTCAGCGACGCCAAGATTAATGCGTTACCGAGCCTCGAGGATCTCACATCGAAATTTCTGCCCAATGCAAGTAAGCAATCCTTCCATAAAGAGTCCGGGAATGCCAAGCTTGATGGCGTCAATGATAGGTAGGGCTTCGATCACTCAACAATGAATTTCATCGACACGCTGAAATTGGCTCGACTCAATGTCATGGTCGAACGCGGATACAAATATAGCCCAATGGGCAAGATCGGCAATCTCCAGTGTAGGGACCGCGGCTCTCCGCCCGCTCGCCGGCCCGGGTTTTTCATGCGTGGTATCTGCACGCTGATCGCGTTCAAGCGGGTGGCGCTGAGTCCGCGGAATCGTCATGTGCAGATTCAAACTGCTGCCCTGAAAAATAAGGTAAAAATCCACGTTGGAGACGTTTGCGGAGCCATGACTAAATTCACCGATCCCGCTGAGGCATTGGCCTCTGCAAGTAAAGCGTTGGACAAGTTGGTGGTCCTGCGCAATTGCGTTGAAACTGATGAAGATTTCATGGGGCCACTGGAAGCGTCTATAGCGGACATGACGACGCGGGATCGGGAATTGGTTGGGCCGATATTGAATAAAATGCGCCTTAGTGAAGACATAAAAGATCATCTGACTGAGGATTACTTTGATAGTATTAAACGCATAAGCGAAAAAATTATTCCTATCAAGATAAAGCTACAAGTTTTCGATCGCAAGTGAAATTTTCACGGCCGCGAAATAGCGGGGCTGTAAGCCCGTACGTGGACTTTGCACCTTCGCCGTCAGAGGATTTTAGTCCCGAAGGAACCCACCCAATTGCTTCCAA
>NZ_JAELTJ010000485.1 GCF_016428805.1 Achromobacter sp. ASV32 | reverse complement strand
CACTTTCACGTTAAGTCTTTTGTCCAATTTGTTGTAATCTGTTCGCCCTTTCGTGAAATAACATACCTATCCAAACCACACCATTGCCGTTACCTATCGTCTTGGCAGCCAATTGTAGTCTTTGAAAGCGCATGAGTATATGGCATCTTCCAGAGACGTGTTTCAATGCTCACCCCAATGCGCTTCGACCACTACCAGGAGGGCCCCATATCTCTGTGACAACTCCTCGGCGTACACCGCCTGATTTTTCGGAGCGGGCTTCAAAAAGTTCTTGCGTGTCCGCAAAAAGTAGCTTGTCAAGCGCAGCTATGCCGGTAGAGATATAGCCAGAGTCGTCATCTTTCAAATCGTCCAGGACCTGAGAGGCGGCTACTGTGGGCAGACGGTCTGAAGAAGGCGAGTTAGGCAAACAAGTACCACGCTATTTCTTTCAAGGGGATCCTTACGCG
>NZ_JAELTJ010000484.1 GCF_016428805.1 Achromobacter sp. ASV32 | reverse complement strand
AGCAAGAACGATATAAAAGGTTAGTTGTCGGAATCATACGAGTAGCCTGATACTGGACCCAAGCGAAGGCGCCAATGGCCAAGCCGCCAAACATGGCAGGTATTCTGGCAAATTTCATTACCAGCTTGGGAAGAAACCTGGCGAACGATGCATTTCTGGCTATGACAGCATTGTGGAATGCATTTCCGCCAAACCACACTCGCCGTTGTGTTGCTCGGATGGAGGCGTCAGCTTGTAGAAGGCCCCCTGTTTGGAACCGGTGCAAATAACGAGTCGAGTTTGTAGTCGCTCGACGCGGGACAGGCCGAAGCCTTGCGGCGAGCATTCGTCCGGTCATCGCTGCCGTTATTCCAAAATGTCTGCGCGTATTCGAAAATGCTCATGTAGCCTTTCTTTGAGGCCTTACAGGCTGTGAATGGCGTTGGCAGTCCCTCAGCATTGAATCGGGC
>NZ_JAELTJ010000483.1 GCF_016428805.1 Achromobacter sp. ASV32 | reverse complement strand
GCCATACATGCATTTCATTTTAAAAAGGCGCCCAGGGTCGCGTAGCTGCAATTTCCTTGACGCTGCAACAATCGTCTGCAGTCTGTCTCCTCCGTCCGACGTCAGAGACAGCCAACAAGCGAACACGGTGCACTCAACAAGCAATCCGCGCAACACGGTCCCGCATCCTGATCGACCCATTCCGACTACTGGCGCAATAATACAGAGCGGCGTCTCCGCACGAACAGCGCGGTTATTCTTGACGAGTACACACGTAGTAGCGACAAAGCTACACCAGTACACCAGTACACCACCATATTCGCAGCTCAGCCTACGAGTAACAACTTGAACCCACTGGGCTACCAGCTGCCAGCACAGGTTAGACGCTGGACGCCAGGCGCCACACAAAGCCCACATACCTAGGCAATAAGAGTGCTGCAGTGGTTAGTACTCAGTACACGGCCCGCAAC
>NZ_JAELTJ010000482.1 GCF_016428805.1 Achromobacter sp. ASV32 | reverse complement strand
GAGCATCACCGTAAAACGAACCAAGGCGAGGTATAATTAAACATCAAAGTCGAACGCTGGCTCCTTGTAGTTCACTTCGTCATTGCCTACAGTGTAGTCATCTTTTGTAGTCAGTCGTTCTTTCAGCATTCCAAACCTGTATACGGAACTGTACTCACCCTTGGGTCAGTAGACGTAAACTCGTACGTTTGACCTCTACGGCGCAGCAAAATATACACATCGGCATGATAATTGCGATGGACTTCGAGCCCGCTCTCTACTAAAGCCTGAAATTTTCACCACTTTTGTCCCGCTTCTTCGACTGAGAGCATGCGCCCAAAGTCCATTATGTTCCTTCCGAAATTTTACAAGGTTATATTTTGTCCGGTGTATGCACGCGGCTCAGGATTTATACAACCACGAGGGTGTAGCCAGGAAACCCAAAGCTCAAGGGCCTGGCAGGACAAAAA
>NZ_JAELTJ010000481.1 GCF_016428805.1 Achromobacter sp. ASV32 | reverse complement strand
CTCTAGCCCGCTACCACTTTTTTTTTTTCTCACCATTCTGTCCGCAGCGACATTCGCTTGTACCTTGCGGTGACTGAGAGATTTAAAGAAAAAAGGGAAGTTTGCAAGGATAGAAAGGGATCAAGACTCTCATTTCTTCGTCAGATCTGTGAAAGACCATCTCGTCTTTGACCCGAGTTGCTACTCGAGTCATCAGAACTGCAATTCTTCCCCCCTTCATAGGCGACGAGAAAGTCATCCTTTTTCTGCCTGTGTTACTCATACGCTCTCTCTTTTTTTGCCTCTCCTTTCTTTTCCCCTTCTGTCTTCTTTTCACTTATTAGGCTATTCTTAGCCCAGAAAAGGTGCCTGGTGTCATACCTTTTTTTTGCCGTCGCCCAACCAGCTAGGCTACTTACTCTTTTCCCCTCCGAAACCGCCAGCTTAGCAGGCCACTCTCTGGCTCCGCG
>NZ_JAELTJ010000480.1 GCF_016428805.1 Achromobacter sp. ASV32 | reverse complement strand
GCGATCCCCTGGAAAGCCGCAGTCAAAGATTCGCGACACTTGCTCAGCTGCGCAGCATGGAAGGCTATTCCACTCTGTATCGGCGCCTAATATAACTCGGACAAGTAGCCGAACTCTTCTTCTTGAGACCTACCCTTCTTCTGCGCCCGGAGGTAGAAGCCACGTCTTGCCGCGTCTGGTGCGTTCGTTTAGTAGCACGGCCATAGCCAGATTTCAGCTTCCGTTTACAAACAAGGGCGAGACGGAAGAAGATTCGAAAAAGACGCTTGAAAACAAAGATGGTCATGCCGAATCTGTGAGGCAAAGCCCTTCTGGCCAAGAAACTAAGAAAAAGATTGCCGGCAAGCTCTCTAGCGAGGAGCTGTCTCTTATAAACATCTGACGCTGCCGACGACGATGCGGGTGGGTAGGGGGGGGGGGGGGGGGGGGGGGTAAGGAGGGGGGGGGGGG
>NZ_JAELTJ010000479.1 GCF_016428805.1 Achromobacter sp. ASV32 | reverse complement strand
CCACGGAGGAGAGACAGGTTGACCTCGTGATTGACTGCGTGGGAGGTGAGACACTGGCTTCTTGTTGGGCCGCTGTACGATGTGGTGGGAAGCTGCTCAGTGTTTCGGGAAATCCCATGGACGCCAAACCTGCAGATTGCAACAAGGAGCTAGAGGTCGCCAAGTGGTTCCTTGTCGAGCCAAAGGGCAAGCAACTGGAGCAGATTTCCAAGCTCATGGAAGATGGAAAATGCGTTACAAAAGTTGACAGCGCAGTTTCCTTTGCGGATTTCCAACAAGCTTTTGACAAGGTCGAGGAGCGCCGTGCAAAGGGAAAGGTTGTCATCAAGATCATTGAGTGAGGGATGAGAAGGTTTAGATGGCATCCGCCATGAGCATATTCGAATTTTTAAAGCATCGTAAGATGGAAGTAGGGTTTAGCAAGCGTAAATTTTAAATACGGTCTACTGC
>NZ_JAELTJ010000048.1 GCF_016428805.1 Achromobacter sp. ASV32 | reverse complement strand
CCCCCCCCCCCCCCCCCCCCCCCCCCCCCCCCCCCCCCCCCCCCCCCCCCCCCCCCCCCCCCCCCCCCCCCCCCCCCCCCCCCCCCCCCCCCCCCCCCCCCCCTTTTCAACCAGAAGCCGGCATACGCGATCGGTTATTAGGTCTCGTGGGCTCGGAGATGTGTATAAGAGACAGCCGCCGAACTGCGCGGCACCGAATTCCATCTGGAGATCGGCGAGACCCCGGTGAACTACACCGGCGCCGCCCGCATCGCCACCACCGTCAACGGCCAGGTGCCCGCGCCACTGCTGCGCTGGCGCGAAGGCGACACGGTGACGCTGCACGTCACCAACCGGTTGCGCGAGCAGACCTCGATCCACTGGCACGGCATCCTGCTGCCCACGGACATGGACGGCGTGCCGGGCCTGAGCTTCGCGGGCATCGACCCGGGCCAGACCTTCACCTACCGCTTCGACGTACGCCAGAGCGGCACCTACTGGTACCACAGCCATTCGGGTTTCCAGGAGCAGACCGGCCTGTACGGCGCCATCGTCATCGCCCCCCGGCGGCGCGATCCGATCGCCTCGGACCGCGATTACACCGTGCTGCTGTCGGACTGGACCGACGAGGATCCAGTGCGGCTCTTCAACAAGCTGCGCGTCATGCCCGACTACTACAACCACAACCAGCCCAGTGTCCAGAGCCTGGCGCGCGAAGCCGGCGAAAAGGGCTGGCGCGCCGCGCTCTCGGAACGGTTGATGTGGGAACAGATGCGCATGAACCCGTCGGATCTGGCGGACGTATCGGGCGCCACCTACACCTACCTGACCAACGGCGCCACGCCGGCCGGCAACTGGACCGGGCTGTTCAAGCCCGGTGAGCGGGTCCGCCTGCGCCTGATCAACGGCTCGGCCATGACCTACTTCGACGTCCGCATTCCGGGCCTGAAGATGACGGTGGTGGCCGCCGACGGGCTGGATGTGCGGCCAGTGGAGGTCGAGGAACTGCGTATCGCCGTGGCCGAAACCTACGACGTCATCGTCGAACCGTCCGAAGACCGCGCCTACACGATCTTCTCGCAGGCCATGGACCGGTCCGGCTACGCCCGCGCCACGCTCGCGCCGCGTCCCGGCATGCAGGCCGCCGTGCCGGCATTGGACCGGGTGCAGCTGCTGGGCATGATGGACATGGGCATGAAGCACGACATGCCCGCAGGCGGCCAGGACAGGGCCGGCATGAATCACGCCGCGATGGGCCATGGCGCGCAGCCGGCCGGCGCGGGCGCCATGGCAGGCATGAACCACGGCGCCATGCCCGGCATGGACCACGGCAGCAACCATGGCGCCGGGGCCGACCAGGGCGGCATGGTCGAGGTCAGGCATCCCTACCCGGCCGAACGCGGCCCCGGCAATTCCATGCTGCCCGACGTCGTGTCCACCCGCCTGGACGACCCCGGCATCGGCCTGCGCGACAACGGCCGCCGGGTGCTGACCTACGCCGACCTGCGCTCGGTGCGCGAACCGGCCGACAACCGCCCGCCCTCCCGGGAAATCGAACTGCACCTGACCGGCAACATGGAACGCTATATGTGGTCGTTCAACGGCGTGAAGTTCTCGGACGCCAAGCCCATCCTGCTGCGCTATGGCGAACGCGTGCGCTTCGTGCTGGTCAACGACACCATGATGACGCACCCCATCCACCTGCACGGCCTGTGGAGCGATCTGGAATCGCCCGACGGCGCCTTCCAGGTGCGCAAGCACACCTTGTCGCTCAACCCCGCGCAGCGCCTGTCCTACCGTGTCAGTGCCGACGCCCGCGGCCACTGGGCCTACCACTGCCACCTGCTGTACCACATGGAAGCCGGCATGTTCAGGGCCGTGGTGGTGGAGTAGGCGATGAGACACCGGACCATGCCCCACGCCGTTCCCCTGTTCCGCCGCGCGACGCTGGCCATCGCCCTGCTCGCCGGTCTGGCGACCCACCCGGTGCGCGCCCAGTCCATGCCGGACCACGCCGGGATGGATCATGCTTCGATGCCCGGCATGAGCCATGGCCCGGCCAACCTGAGTCCGGCTGCGCCCGCGCCGATGGATCATTCGTCCATGCCCGGCATGCACCCCGTCACGCCAGCGAACGCGCCGCCCATCGGCAGCCTGCCATCCAGCGACGGCGCGGCCCCGCGCGGCTATGACAGCTACGGCATCCATCCGCACATGATGGACAACGCGGCCACCTGGCAACTGCTGTTCGACAAGTTCGGCGGGTCGCGCAATCGCGGCGGCCAGAACGCGTTGGAATGGGACGGCCGCTTCTGGTTCGGCACCGCCACCAACCGGCTGGTGATCAAGAGCGAAGGCGAACGCGAAAGCGGCGGCGGCTCGGACGCCAAGGTCGAGGCCTTCTGGAGCCACGCCATCTCGCCGTTCTGGGACCTGCAAGTGGGCGCCCGGCGCGACGTCGGCACCGGCCCCAAGCGCAACTGGGCCGCCGTCGGCATCGAAGGTGTGCTGCCGTACAACATCGAGCTGGAAACCACCGCCTACGCAGGCCCGTCCGGCCGCACCGCGCTGGCCATGAAAGCCGAGTACGACCTGCTGCTGACCCAGCGCCTGATCTTCACGCCGGAACTCGAAGCCAGCGCCTATGGCCGCAACGACCCCGCGCGCGGGATTGGCTCCGGCCTGTCCAAGGGATCCCTGTCGCTGCGCCTGCGCTACGACATCACGCGCGAATTCGCGCCCTACGTTGGCGTATCCTTTGAACGCAAATTCGGCCGCACCGCGAACTACGCGTCCGACGCCGGCGAAAGCCGCTCGCAGACCGCCGTGATCGCGGGCGTGCGCTTCTGGTTCTGATTCTTCTGACTGGCAACCGAGTCCCATGAAAAAAATCGCCCCCGCCCGCCGCCTGATCCTGGCCGCGGCCCTGTCCCTGCCGCTGTACGCCCCCGCCTTGGCCCTGGCACAGCCCTCCGCCAAGGTCCAGGTCTGGAAGACCCCCACCTGCGGCTGCTGCGAGGACTGGGTCAAGCACATGCGCGACAACGGCTTCGAAGTCACCACGCACGACGTCCAGGACACCGGCCCGGTGCGCCGCAACGCCGGCATGGCGGACTACGGCTCTTGCCATACCGCCCTCGTCGACGGCTACGCCCTGGAAGGCCATGTGCCGGCCAGCGACGTGCGCCGCCTGCTGCGCGAAAAGCCCGATGCCGCCGGCCTGGCCGCCCCGGGCATGCCGCTGGGCTCGCCCGGCATGGATGGCCCCGAATATGGCGGCCGCAAGACCCCGCACGATGTCCTGCTGGTGGACAGACGCGGCGGCGCCACGGTCTTCCAGGCGTATCGGTGACATGACGGGCCGCCGCCCGCCTCGCGGTCCTTGAAACAATTCATCCACAACGGGCCAATGGCTACTCCTTGCAGTGCAGCAAAAATGCGCCACAATCAATAAAACGCATTTCTCACCCGACCCCTGGCAGTCATGGCAAAAATCGTCCTGTTCGAGAACATCCACCCGAGCGCCCGCGCCGTCTTCGAGGCCGCTGGCTACACCGACATCGTCTCGCACGCCGCGGCCCTGCCGCCCGCGCAGATGCACGACGCCCTGCGTGGCGCCCACGTCGCCGGCATCCGTTCTCGCACCCACCTGGACGCCGCCCTGCTGTCTGGCAACCCCGACCTGCGCGTGGTCGGCTGCTTCTGCATCGGCACCAACCAGGTCGACCTCGACACCGCCATGCAACGCGGCATCCCGGTGTTCAACGCCCCCTTCTCCAACACCCGTTCGGTCGCGGAACTGGTGCTGGGCGAAACCATCCTGCTGCTGCGCCGCATTCCCGAAAAGAACGCCCGTGTGCACCTGGGGCATTGGGACAAGAGCGCCGCCGGCGCCTTCGAAACCCGCGGCAAGACCCTGGGCATCGTCGGCTACGGCAACATCGGCTCGCAGATCAGCACCCTGGCCGAAAGCCTGGGCATGCGCGTCATCTATCACGACGTCGAGGCCAAGCTGCCCCTGGGCAATGCCCGCCCGGCCGGCTCGCTCAACGACCTGCTGGAACAGGCCGACGTCGTCACCCTGCACGTGCCCGGCGGCAAGTCCACCGAGAACATCATCAACGCCGAGGCGCTGGCCCGCATGCGCCGCGGCGCCATCCTCATCAACGCTTCGCGCGGCACCGTCGTCGACATCGACGCGCTGCACGCCTCGCTGAAATCCGGCCACCTGGCCGGCGCCGCGCTCGACGTCTTCCCGACCGAACCCAAGAGCGCCGACGAACCGCTGGCCAGCCCGCTGATCGGCCTGCCCAACGTGATCCTGACCCCGCACATCGGCGGCAGCACGCAGGAATCGCAAGAAAACATCGGCCGCGAAGTCGCCGAAAAGCTCGTGCGCTTCCTGCAGGCCGGCACCACCAAGGGCGCGGTCAACTTCCCCGAGCTGCCGTTCCTGGAACAAGCCGGCGCCACCCGCATCCTGCACGTGCACCGCAACGCGCCGGGCGCCCTGGGCACGCTGGACAACCTGATGGCCCAGCATGGCCTGAACATCGTCAGCCAGACCCTGCAGACCAAGGGGCAGATCGGCTACGTGATCACCGACGTCGAAGGCCAGGTCGACGATCTGGTCATGACCACGCTGCGCGATCATCCGATCACCGTGCGCTGCGACCGGCTGTAAAACCTGCCAAGACAAAAGGGGACCCACGGGTCCCCTTTTTTTGGGCTCGGCGTCCGGGCGGCGCTATCGGCGATCAGGCCGCGCCTGCAGCGTGCCTGCGCCGAGCCGCCTACGCCGCCAACGGCGCGGCTGCCGCCCGCGCCAGGCACTCGGCCATCTTGCCCCCCACGCTACCCCCGTCGAACGGCAAGCGTCCGATGATGCCGATCTCGCGGTGGAACGCCGCCTCGCCCAGCGACAGCAGCCGCAGCCCGTCCAGGTTCAACCCGCGCAGCCGCGGCAGCAGGCCTACCCCCAGCCCGTGCCGCACCATGTTGGCGATCGCCTCGATTTCATCGAGTTCCACCGCCTCATGCACCGTGATGCGCTGCTTCTTCAGGAACAGATCCACCACCCGGCCGCCGAACGACGCCCGGTCGTAGCGGATGAACGGCTGCGTCGCCAGCAGCTCGCGCCACGGGGCCAGCGGCATCGCTTCCGGCATCGCCAGTACCACCTCTTCGCGCAGCAACGGCTGCCAGCCCAGCTCGGGCGGCAGCGCAAACGGCGGGCGGATCAAGAGCGCCATGTCCACTTCGCCGGCATCCACCTGGCCCAGCAATGACAGCGACACGCCCGGCACGATGCGCACCCGCACGTCCGGATAGCCCGCCCGGAATTCCCCCAGCGCCCGCACCAGCAGATCCTGCTGCACCGAGGCGATGGCGCCGATGCGCAGCGACCCGCTGACGTGGCCCGCCCCCGCCGTGGCCGCCATGCGCTCGGCCATGGCCACCAGCTCCTCGGCCTGCGGCAGCATCTCGCGGCCCTGCGCGTTCAGCGTCGCCGCGCGCGCGCCGCGGTCGAACAGCGACACGCCCAGGTATTCCTCCAGGCGCTTGATCTGCGCGCTGACGGCCGACTGGGTCAGGCCCAGCTGGGCGCCCGCGCCGGTGAAGGTGCCGTCCCGCGCCACGGCGATGAAGGTCTTGAATTCTTTGATCATGATCAATAATTTTTGGCCTAAGACACAAAAAATATCGTTTTTCAATCAAAAAAACAATTCATAAACTAGCAATCAGGACACGACCCGATGGTGACGGTCCGCATTCTGATTTACCTTTTCCGCCTTATCCGGAGCTTTTCATGACCGCTCAAACCAACTTGCCGCCGTTCCACCTGGCCTTCCCGGTCCGCGACCTGGCCGAAGCCCGCGCCTTCTACGGCGAAAAGCTGGGCTGTCCCGAGGGCCGCAGCTCGCCCGAATGGATCGACTTCAACTTCTACGGCCACCAGATCGTCGCCCACCTGGCGCCCAGCGAGTGCGGCCACAAGGCGACCAGCGCCGTCGATTCGCACAATGTGCCCGTGCGCCATTTCGGCGCGGTGCTTTCCATGGAACAATGGGAAGCCATGGCCAAGCGCCTGACCGACGCGGGCACCGAATTCGTCATCGAGCCCTACATCCGCTTCAAGGGCGAAGTGGGCGAACAGGCCACCATGTTCTTCCTGGATCCGTCGGGCAATGCGCTGGAATTCAAGGCGTTCAAGAACATGGACTCGTTGTTCGCCAAGTAATCCGTCTCTACAGGTTTCGCGCCGTTGAACGCAATATCAAACCCACCGTCCCCGGCCGAAACCTCCTGGCGCATCCTGCCCCAGGGTGACCGCTGCCTCATCGTCTCGTTTGGCGACCAGATCGACGCCTCGATCGGACGCACCTGCCTGGCGGCGGCGCGCAAGCTGCGCGACGCCGGCCTGCCGGGTGTGACCGACGTGGTGCCGTCGTTCGTGGCGGTGGCGGTTCATTACCGGCCCGACGGCCTGGGCAACGGCCCCACCTACGCCAGCCTGGCCGAACGCATTGAAGCGCTGCTCGCCGAAGGCATTGCCGCCGACGCCGCGGGCGGCCGCGAAGTCGACGTGCCCGTCTGCTATGGCGGCGAACACGGCCCCGACCTGCTCGACGTGGCCGCTGCCGCGGGCCTGACGCCCGACGGCGTGATCGCGCTGCACAGCCAGCCGCGCAGCATGGTGTTCATGCTGGGATTTGCGCCGGGCCACGCCTACCTGGGTGTGCACGACGAAAAACTCAATCTGCCGCGCCGCGCGTCGCCGCGCACCGCCGTGCCGCCGGGCGCGGTGGCCATCGCCAACCGCCAGACCGTGATCTACCCGAACCGGCTGCCAGGCGGCTGGCACATCATCGGCACCACGCCCCTGACCATGTTCGACCCCTTGCGCGACCCCGCCGCGCTGCTGCAGCCGGGCGACTCGGTCCGCTTCGTGCCGATCACTCCCGAACAATTCGACCGCCTGCGCGAGGCCCGGCCGTGAGCATCACCGTCATCAAGCCGGGCATGCTGTCCAGTTTCCAGAACCGCGGCCGCGCAGGCTACCAGCACCAGGGCATCCCGGCCGCCGGCGCCATGGACGAACGCGCCCACCGCCTGGCCAACGCACTGGCCGGCAATACCGGCGATCCCGCCACGCTGGAAATGACCCTGACCGGCCCCACCCTGCGCTTTGACGCGCCGGCCGGCTTCGCCCTGGCGGGCGCCGACCTGGGCGCCACCCTCAATGGCCAGGACATCCCCTTGCACCGCCCGCTGGTGGCGCGCAGCGGCGACACCCTCGCATTCGGCGCCCGGCCCGCCAACGGCGGGCGCGGCTATCTGGCCGTGCACGGCGGTTTCGTGCTGCCTGAGGTGATGGGCAGCGAAACCACCTACCTGCGCAGCGGCTTCGGCGGTTTCAAGGGCCGCGCGCTCGCCAAGGGCGACCAGGTCGGCCTGCGCCGGGCGTTGACCGACAGCGGCCTGGACGCCCTGCAAAAGGCGCTGTGGGACATCCGCATCTATCTGCCCGGCGCGCTGGGCCATAAACCGCGCGACGCCATCCGCTTTCTGCCCGGCATGCAATGGGAAGAATTCTCCGAAGCCACGCGCCACGCGTTCGGCGGCTCGGAATTCCGCATCAGCCCGCAATCGGACCGCATGGGCTACCGTCTGCAAGGCCCGGCCCTGTCCATGAGCCAGCCGCGCCAGATGCTGTCGGAGGCCGCGTGCTTTGGCACGGTGCAGGTGCCGTCCGGCGGCGAAGCCATCATTCTCATGGCCGACCGGCAGACCACCGGCGGCTACCCCAAGATCGCGCAGATCGCCACCGTTGACCTGCCGCTGCTGGCCCAATACGCCCCCGGCCACACGCTGCGTTTTGCGCGCATCGAACTGGACGACGCGCAGCGCCTGGACGGCGAACGCGAACGCGCTTTCACGCAATTGCTGGACGCGCTGGCGCCGCTGCGCGCGCTGCTGGCACAAGGACACTGACATGAGCAAAAGCATCGACCTGAACTGCGACATGGGCGAAAGCTACGGCGCATGGACCATGGGCAATGACGCCGCGGTGCTGGCGTTCGTCAGCTCGGCCAACATCGCCTGCGGCTTTCATGGCGGCGACCCCGCCACGATGCGCCAGACCGTGGCCGCCGCCCTGGCCCGGGGCGTGGCGCTGGGCGCGCATCCCAGCCTGCAGGACCTGGCTGGCTTTGGCCGCCGCGCGATCCCGACCACGCCCGATGAGGCCTACGACATCGTCGTCTACCAGATCGGCGCGCTGGCCGGCGTGGCCGCCTCGCAAGGCGCGCGGCTGCACCACGTCAAGGCCCACGGGGCGCTGTACAACATGGCCGCCAAGGACGAAGGCCTGGCACGCGCCATCTGCCAGGCGGTCAAGGATGTGGATTCGTCGCTGGTGCTCTATGGCCTGGCGGGCAGCAAACTGATCGACGCCGCGCGCGCGATCGGCCTGACCGCGGCCAGCGAGGTCTTCGCCGATCGCTCCTACCAGGATGACGGCTCGCTCACGCCGCGCACCCGCGCCGGCGCCATGATCGAAGACGTGGATCAGGCCGTCGCGCAGGTACTGCGCATGGCCCGGGAAGGCAAGGTGCGCTCGGTAGACGGCAAGGACGTGCCGGTGCAGGCCGACACGCTCTGTATCCACGGCGACCAGCCCAACGCGCTGGTGTTCGCCCGCGCCATCCGCGATGCGCTGCAACAGGCCGGCATCGCGGTGCGCACCCCGCAGGCGCGCTGAAGATCCGTCACCCGTGATGGGCCCGTCGCACAGGGCCGCTGCGCGGCCCTGAATGCGGCGTCAAGCGCGGCCGTAACGCGGCGCGGACTCTTCGGCGTCCTGCAGCGAAGCCTCGTGATAGGCCCGCAGGATGCCCGGCAGCACATCCAGCACGTAACCGCGGGTCAGCTCAGCCGCGCGGTCGAAATCACGGCTGGCCAAGGCCTGCGTGATGCCCTGGGTGTAGGTCTGCAGATTGTTCGAATCCATTGTCTGCCTGGCCAGCAGGTAGCGCAGCGGTTCGACCTGCTCGTATAGCTTGGTCAGCACGCCCGCCAGCGGCGCATTGCCCGTGAAACGGGCGCCGGCCAGGTAGAACTCGCGCAGCGCCGCGATATAGGCGCGCACGTCGCGCTTGGCCATGGCGGCGGCGATGGCCTCGTCGTAGGTACGCAATTCGGCCACCAGCGGCGACACGTCGTCCATCTCGGCGACCTGGCGGATGCAGTAGGCTTCCAGCTCCGCGCGCAGCTTGTACAGGTGGCGGATCTGGGTTTCTGAATACAGGGTGGCCCTGAAACCTTTGCGCTGGACATGCGTAACCAGGCCGCTCAACTCCAGCAACCGCAGCGCTTCCCGGATGGGACTGCGGCTGGTGCCGAAACGCTGCTCCAGTTCCTGTTCCCGCAACGGCTGCCCGGGCCTGATAGTGCCATCCACTATCAACTCACGAATCTGTTCCTGTAGGAAATACGGAATCGTGGCGGGCGCTTTGACGTCCAATCGGCTCCCCTTGTACTGCGTGATGCAAGTGTTGCGACACCGAGAAGATACTAGAAATCTATTGAAACACAAATAAGAAAATTGTTGCAGCAGTTCGAGGGTGCCCCCGCGTCAAGGGCAGCCGGCAGGCGTCAATCCCAATCGTCGCGGTAGACAAACTTGGGCATCTGCCAGTTAAAGCGCAGCGCCAGCAAACGCAGCGCCAGACCGGCCGCCAGCGCGATCGGAACGGCCGCATTGGCCGACAGCCCCAGGGCCTGTGAACCCAGATACAGCGCCCCGGTCACCGCCGACACACTGGCGTAGAGCTCCTTGCGGAACAGCAGCGGCACCTCGTTGCAGAGCACGTCGCGCAGCACCCCGCCGGCGCAGCCGGTGATCATGCCGCTGATCAGGACCACCGTGATCGGCAGCTGCATCAGCTGCGCCACCTGGCAACCGATCACGGTAAACGCCACCAGCCCCAGGGCGTCGGCCAGCAGGAACAGGCTGCGCAGGCGCCGCATGACGGGCGCGATCAGCGCGGTCAGGAGTGCCGCGCCCGCCGTCATCCACAGGTATTCGGGGTGGATCACCCAGGTCAGCGGGTAATGCCCCAGCAGCACGTCGCGCAGCGAGCCGCCGCCCAGCGCGGTGACGCAGGCAATGATGCACACGCCCATCCAGTCCATGTCGCGCCGGCCGGCCGAGAGCGCCGCGGTCATGGCTTCGGCCACGATGGCGACCAGGTAGAGCGTGTGCAGCAGGGCGGGAGAAATGTCGGAGAACATGGATCGGAAGAAGAAGAGGCGTCGCCGCCCTGGTGCCGGGCGCGGGCCGGGCTTGGGCCGGGCAGGCCCCATTGTATTGACACGGCGCCGCGCCGTTGCGGGCGCTCCCCGCCATCCCTTACGCTGGAGACGCGGTTGATATCGGTCAAGCCCCTTGCCGCGCCGCGGCCGGACAATGGGGGTGTGCCCGCAAGGGCGATACCGGCCGGACCGGACGGCAAGCGGGAGCCCCGGTCAGGCCCACCTCGGGAGAAAACGATGTCTGAACAACCAGGCCCCATCCTTCTGGCCACGGACCTGAGCGCGCGGGGTGATCGCGCGCTGGATCGGGCGCTGCAACTGGCCAAGGAACTGCACACCAAGCTGATCGTGCTGCACGTCATGGAAAGCCATGCCGTGACGGCGCGGCTGACCACGCCGGTATGGCGCAGGCTGTCCACCGACCACAAGGCCCTGGCCGAGCGCGAGCTGGCCGAGGATCTGGCGAACGCCGAGATTCCCACCGAGGTGGTGGTGACCAACGGCGATCCGCTGGTGCGCATCATGGAAACCGCCGACAGCTTCGGCTGCTCGCTGATCGTCACCGGCACCGCCCGCGACGAAACGCTGGGCCGGCTGCTACTGGGCACCACGGTGGAAAAGCTGGCGCGCCAGGCCCGCCAGCCCGTCCTGGTGGTCAAGACCCGGCCGCGCAAGCCTTACCGCAACGTGCTGGTCGCCACCGACTTCTCCCCAGGTTCGCGCCAGGCGCTGCACGCCGCGCTGCAACTGGTGCCCGGCGCCGACCTGACGCTGTTTCACGCCTACGACGTGCCGTTCCAGGGCAAGAACGTGCCGGACGATGCCGTGACGCGCAGCTTCTACAAGGCGGCCGAGCAGAGTTCGCGCGAATTCATGGCCGAGACCCCGGCGCTGGCGGGTGTGGCGGCGCCCAGGGTGGTGCTGGAATGCGGCCAGCCGGAAACGGTGCTGTCGGAGTATTCGTTCAACCACCGGCCCGACTTGGTGGTGACGGGCACCCACGGCCGCACCGGCTTGCTGCGCACTGCTATCGGCAGCGTGGCCGAGCGGCTGCTCGAAGCCCTGCCCAGCGACGTGCTGATCGTGCGGCTGAGCGGCGAGCAATAGGGCGCGGCGGCGCCGGCGTTGACCGAAACGGCCAGAAGCCCTACGCCGTCAGGCGTCGCCGTCCTGCATCATGGCCTCGATGCGGCTGCGCAGCAGCCACAGCAGCACCAGGCCCGGCAGCGCGATGACGACCGTCACCAGGAAGAACCCGGGCCAGCCCAGGTGTTCGACCAGTGGCGGCGTCAGCGGGCCGGCCAGATAGGTGCGGCCCACGGCCGACAGCGCCGACAAGAGCGCGAACTGCGTGGCCGAGAAGCGCTGGCGGCACAGCGCCATCAGCAGACCGACGAACGAGGCCGTGCCCAAGCCGCCGCACAGGTTTTCCAGACCGACGGCGCTGCCCATCAGCCAGATGCTCTTGGGGCTGATGGCAATGAGCCAATAGCCCAGGTTGGACACCGCCTGCAGCACACCGAACACCATCAGCGACCGGTACAGAGTCCAGCGCGACATGATGAAGCCGCCGGCCAGCGCGCCGACAATGGTGGCCGCCATGCCCATGACCTTGTTCACGGCGCCGACCTCGGTGGGCGTATAGCCCGCGCCGCGGATCAGGAAGGTGGTCGAGAGCGCGCCCGCGAAAGCGTCGCCCAGCTTGTACAGCACGATCAGCAGCAGCACCAGCAACGCGCCGCGGCGGGTGAAGAATTCGCGCAGCGGCGCCGCCACCGCCTCGCCCAGGCTGCGCGGGGGCAGCGTCAGGCGTTCGGGTTCGGGCGCCCACAACGTGGCCAACGCGCACAGCAGCATCAGGCCGCCCATCACCACATAGGTATTGCCCCAACCGATCCATTTGTCGGCCAGGATCAACGCCAGGCCGCCCGAGACGATCATGGCCAGCCGGTAGCCCATGACCTTGATGGCCGCGCCGGCGCCGCGCTCTTCCTTGCGCAGCACATCCGTGCAATAGGCGTCGAAAGCAATGTCCTGCGTGGCGGACAGGAAGGCCACCAGCACCGCCAGCAGCGCCAGTGTCTGCAAGGCCGACGACGGCGACAGGGTGCCCATGGCCATGATGCCCAGGCCCAGCAGGACCTGCGTGACCAGCATCCAGCCGCGGCGCCGGCCCAGCAATGGCGGCACGTAGCGGTCCACCAGCGGCGCCCAGAGGAATTTCAGGGTGTAGGCGGTGCCCACCAGGGTCAGGAAACCGATCTGCTGCAGTGGCACGCCCGCCACGGTGGCCCAGGCCTGCAAGGTACCGCTGGTCAGGGCCAACGGCAATCCGCTGGCAAACCCCAGGACCAGCAGGGGCGCAACGCGGGGGCTGGTGTAGACGTTGGATACAGCGGTAATGACGGTCTCCTGAAACGGGCCGGCGCGGCGCAGGGGTGCGCGCCGCGGGCTTGCGGCATTTTAGGCGCGGATCGTCCGGGCCGTCAGCCCGCGTTGCAGATTGTCAGGGCGAAGCGAAGCGGTACACCGCCAGGGTGCTGCGCCAGCTGGGGAAGGTCTTGATCTCGCGCCCCTCGTTGAAGGTCGCGCGTTCCAGGATGCGCAGGCCCAGCTCGCCGGCCAGCTGCTCGAAGTCTCGCAGCGTGCACAGGTGGATGTTGGGCGTGTTGTACCACTGGTAGGGCATCTGGCCCGTGACCGGCATGCGGCCGCGCAGGATCGCCCAGCCGTGCGGCCAATAGCCGAAATTGGGAAACGACACCACGCCGTGGCGCGCCACCCGCGCCATTTCGCGCAGGATGTGCTCGGTGCGATGCATGGACTGCAGCGTCTGCGACAGCACCACGGTATCGAACTGCTTGTCGTCGAACAGCGCCAGGCCGTCTTCCAGGTTCTGCTGAATCACTTCGACGCCGCGCTTCACGCAGGCGATGACGCAGGTGTCGTCCAGTTCCACGCCGGCGCCGCGCACCTGGCGGTGGTCGCGCAGGTGCGCCAGCAGCGCGCCGTCGCCACAGCCCAGGTCCAGCACGCGGCTGCCGGGCTCGATCCAGCTGGCGATGCGGGCCAGGTCGGGCCGCAGCGCGTTCAGGGCGGGCCGGGGAGTGACAGGATTCATGCGGAGCGTCCTTCGGTCTGAGCGGCGTCGACAAGGCCCAGCTCGCGGGCGATGCGCTCGTAATAGCCGCGAACCACGGCATGGTAGCGCGCGTCGTCCAGGAGGAAGGCGTCGTGCCCGTGCGGCGCGTCGATTTCGGCGTAGGTGACGGGACTGGCGTTCTTGAGCAAGGCCCGCACAATCTCGCGCGAGCGCTCCGGCGGGAAACGCCAGTCGGTGCTGAACGACACCAGCAGGAAGTCGGCTTTGGCCGGCGCCAGCGCGCGCGCCAGGTCGCCGCCGGTCTTGCGGGCGGGATCGAAGTAATCCAGCGCGCGCGTGATCAGCAGGTAGGTGTTGGCGTCGAAGTAGCGGGTGAACTTCTCGCCCTGGTAGCGCAGGTAGGACTCCACCTCGAACTCGACGCCGTAGCCGTAGTGGTAGGCGCCGTCCGCTGCCGGCTCACGCTGGGCGCGGCCAAATTTCTCGGCCATGTCGTCGTCGGACAGGTACGTGATGTGGCCGATCATGCGCGCCACCGACAGGCCGCGGCGCGGCACGGTGTCTTGCGCGTAGTAGTCGCCGCCGTGGAAATCCGGGTCGGTGATGATGGCGCGCCGCGCCACTTCGTTAAAACCGATGTTCTGCGCCGACAGGCGCGGCGTGCTGGCGATCACCACGCAATTGGCCACGCGCTCGGGCAAGGTGATGGCCCAGCTGAGCGCCTGCATGCCGCCCAGCGACCCGCCCATCACCGCGGCAAACCGTTCGATGCCGAAGTGGTCGGCGACCCGCGCCTGCGCCTGCACCCAGTCTTCCACGGTCAGCACCGGGAACGCCGCGCCCCAGGGCCTGCCGGTCTCGGGGTTGATGCTGGCCGGGCCGGTCGAGCCGAAGCACGAGCCCAGGTTGTTGACGCCGATGACGAAGAACCGGTTGGTATCCACCGGCTTGCCGGGGCCCACCATGTTGTCCCACCAACCCACGTCGCTGGGGTTGTCCGCCGCCTGGCCCGCCACGTGGTGCGAGGCGTTCAGGGCATGGCAGATCAGCACGGCGTTGGTGCGCTGGGCGTTCAGGGTGCCGTAGGTCTCGACCGCCAGTTCATAGGCGGCCAGCGATTGGCCGCTGAGCAGGGACAGCGGCTCGTCAAAGCGAAGATAGACGGGTGCGACCAGACCGACGGAACCGGGATCAACGGCGTCGGGCTGAGTGATGGAGGCGGCCGCGGCGGCAGGCAAGCCTGCAAGCGTGGCGCTGGCCGAATCACCGGCCAAATGTTGGGCAGGAGTGGTCATACGGACCTCTTTAGCTGGATTTATTGGAAGGCGCCCGCAAGCGGATCAGGCAAATCGGCGCCGAAATTAGGATAGTGCGGCAGGAATTCTAGCACTGCTTGCGGCAGGGTCCGCAAGCCCGTGCCGCCGCGGCGGTCTGGCCGGGCGGGTCAGGCGCCGGCTTCCCAGGGTTCGTGCCCCAGGTATTCGTAGTGCTCGGTGTTCACGCGCGAAATGCGCCATTCCACCGGCTGGCGGTTGTACGAAAACGCGACCCGGCGAATTTCCAGCAACGGCCCGCCTTCGGCCACGCCCAGCCAGCGCGCATGGGCCCGGTCGGCCTGGCAGGTACGCAGGCGCTCGTCGGTGGCGATGACGTTGACGCCGAATACGTCCTGGTACAGCGCGTACAGGGTGCTGGCGCGTTCGCGCAGATGCGCCTCGGTCATGCCGGGAAAGCGCGACTCAGGCAGGCAGATGTCGTCGATCATGACCACGTCGCCGTTCAGCGACAGCATGTTCAGGAACTCGAACACGTATGCGCCCGCGGGCAGGCCGAGTTTTTCCCGCGCCACGGCCGACGCCTTCACGCGGCGAAAACGCAGCAGCTCGGTGGCCGGGTACGACTTGTTGCCGTCCTGCCGCAGGATGCGGAAGAACTTGAAGAAGTGGTGGTTGCGGGTGTGCACTGCAACGTAGGTGCCGCGGCCCTGATGGCGCACCAGGATGTTTTCGGCGGCCAGTTCGTCGATCGCCTTGCGCAACGTGCCGATCGATACGCCGAAGCGCTCGGCCAGGTGCTTTTCCGGGGGAATCGCCTCGCCCTGCTTCCATTCGCCTTGCGCCAGCGCGGCAAGCACGGCCTGCTTGACCTGCTCGTACAAGGGACTGCCCAAAGGCACAGTCGATGACAGGCTGGTGTTCATGGGTGCATCGCAATAATCAGGAGCCCTCAGTGTAGCGGCCTGCCACGGCCTCTCTCAAGTCATACAATTCATATATATGATTTAGTTGACATGCAGAAAACCCGATCTTAAGATCTGCCGGACGTTGTGATCCCGAAGCGCTTGCGGCACCCGGCCGCGCGCCCAGCCCTGGAGAGGAAGACGATGATTCACGCCGTATTGCACGATGCCAAGGACACGGTGGCGGTCGCCGTGGTGGAAGGCCTGACCGCCGGAACGGAACTGAACGCCTGGATCATGGACGAGGACAAGATCATCCATGTCCGGGCCTCGCAGGACATCCCCATCGGCCACAAGGTCGCGATGAAGGACATGGCCGTGGGCGACACGGTTTTCAAGTACGGCGTGGACATCGGCCGCGTGGTGGCGCCGATCAAGGCCGGCCAGCACGCCCACGTGCACAACATCAAGACCAAGCGCTGGTAAGCGCCCCACCCGCCCCCAAGAGGAAAAACTCATGTCCGTCATCAATGCTCAGACCACCTTCCAGGGTTACCGCCGCGACAACGGCCGGGTCGGCGTGCGCAACCACGTCATCGTGCTGCCCGTGGACGACATCTCCAATGCCGCGGCCGAAGCCGTCGCCAACAACATCAAAGGCACGCTGGCCCTGCCCCACCCCTATGGGCGGCTGCAGTTCGGCGAAGACCTGGAGCTGCACTTCCGTACTCTGATCGGCACCGGCTGCAACCCCAACGTGGCCGCGGTGGTGGTGATCGGCATCGAGGAAGGCTGGACCAAGCGCGTGGTCGACGGCATTGCCGCCACCGGCAAACCGGTCATGGGCTTCAGCATCGAACTGCACGGCGACCACGACACCATCATGCGCGCCTCGCGCTGCGCCAAAGAATTCGTGCACTACGCCACGGCGCTCACGCGCAGCACCTGTCCGATCTCGGACCTATGGGTGTCGACCAAGTGCGGCGAGTCCGACACCACGTCCGGCTGCGGCGCCAACCCCACGGTGGGCAACGCCTTCGACAAGCTGTATGCGCTGGGCTCGACCCTGGTATTCGGCGAAACCTCGGAGCTGACCGGCGGCGAACACATCGTGGCCGAACGCTGCGCCAACGACGCCGTGCGCGAACGCTTCATGTTCATGTTCAACCGCTACCAGGCCATGATCGACCGCTGGAAGACCAGCGACCTGTCCGAATCGCAGCCGACCAAGGGCAACATCGCCGGCGGCTTGACCACCATCGAGGAAAAGGCGCTGGGCAACATCCAGAAGATCGGCAAGCACTGCCGCGTGGACGGCGTGATCGACAAGGCCGAAATTCCCGACGGCCCGGGCCTGTGGTTCATGGATTCCTCGTCGGCGGCGGCCGAGATGGTGACGCTGTGCGCGGCATCCGGCTACGCGGTGCACTTTTTCCCCACCGGCCAGGGCAACGTCATCGGCAACCCCATTTTGCCCGTCATCAAGATCTGCGCCAATCCGCGCACCGTGCGCACCATGTCCGAACACGTGGACGTGGACACCAGCGCGCTGCTGCAGCGCGAGATCGACCTGAACCAGGCCGGCGACAAGCTGCTGGAATGCATGCTGGCCACTGCCAATGGCCGCTGGACCGCGGCCGAGGCGCTGGGCCATCGCGAATTCGTGCTGACCCGCATCTTCGAAAGCGCCTGATGGCGCCCGGTCGGCGCGCGCCGGCCGCTATCTTTTTTCCGCATTGCCGGGCCCGCCGCGTTTCCGCGCCGGCCCGGCAATGCCGCAGCACTCTCGCAGCACCGACGCACAAAAGCATGCAGACCCGGGCGCAAGCCGCCACGGCAGCACAGGCGTATGCACTCCTACCCGGGCGCCACCCCCAAGGAGGAAGACAGATGAATCGCGAGCAATCCCCCCCACCGATCGACGGCGCCCAGCGCCGCCGCGTGCTCGGCGCCCTGCGCGCCGCCGGCCTCTGTACGCTGGCGCCCTGGCAACGGGCGCTGGCGCAGAAGCGCGCCTGGCCGGAACGCCCCATCAACTACGTGGTGCCCTTCCCGCCTGGCGGGCTGACCGACGTGGCCGCGCGCCAGGTCGGCAAGGCCCTGGGCGATGCCGAGCGCTGGAACGTGGTGGTGGAGAACAAGCCGGGCGGCAGCGCCAATATCGGCGCGGCCCACGTGTCGCACGCCGCCCCCGACGGCTATACCTGGCTGGCCATCACCCTGTCGCACGCGGCCAACGCCACGCTGTTCGCCGGCAAGGCCGGCTACGACCTGACGCGCGACCTGACACCGCTGGCCGGACTGGCCTCGTCGCCCATCATGGTGGTGGTCAACGCCAAGAGCCCCATCAAGACCATGGACGACTTGGCGCGCGCGGCCGCCGCCAAGCCGCTGGCGGCCGGCTCCAGCGGCAACGGCACGCCGCCGCACCTGACGCTGGCGCTGTACCAGAAGCTGACCGGCACGCCGCTGATGCACGTGCCCTACAAGGGCGGCGCCCCCTCGCTCACGGACCTGATCGGCGGTCACCTGGACGTGGTGTTCTCGAACTACCCCGAGTCCTTGTCGCATGTGAAGAACGGCTCGCTGCGCGCCCTGGCCATCACCACCCGCGAACGCAGCGCCGACCTGCCCGACGTGCCCACCGTGGCGCAGGCCGGCCTGCCCGACCTGGTGGTAGAGAACTTCACCGGCGTCATGGGTCCGGCCGGCATGCCGCCCGAGCTGGTGCAGCGCATCGGCGCCGCGATCGTCAAGCAGGTCTCGCAGCCCGCCATGCAGCAGGCGCTGCAACAGCTGGGCTTCGTGCCGCAACCGCGCGGACCGGAGGAATTCGGCGCCTATGTGCGGTCCGAGGTCGAGCGCTGGGCCAAGATCATCCGCGATGCCAACATCCAGATCGCCTGAGGCCGGAGGCTACCCATGCATGTACTGATCTCGGAATTCATGGACGCGCCTGCCGTCGACGCCCTGCGCCAGCGCTTCGACGTGCGGTATGCCCCCGACCTGGTGGAACAGCGCGATGCCTTGTTGCAGGCCGCCGGCCAGGCCGACGGCCTGATCGTGCGCAACCGCAGCCAGGTGGATGCGGCGTTGTTGGCAGCCGCGCCCCGGCTGCGGGCGGTGGGCCGCCTGGGCGTGGGCTTGGACAACATCGACCTGCCCGGCTGCGCCGCGCGCGGCATCCAGGTGGTGCCGGCCACCGGCGCCAACGCGCGGGCGGTGGCCGAATACGTCATCGGGACCCTCCTGGCGCTGCTGCGCGGCGCCTATGCCTCTACGACGGATGTCGCGGCCGGGCGCTGGCCGCGCACAGCCCTCTCGCAAGGGCTGGAGGCGCATGGGCGCACCCTGGGGGTCGTGGGCTTTGGCGGCATCGGCCAATTGACCGCCCGGTTGGCGGCAGGGCTGGGCATGCGCGTCATCGGCTGCGACGCCGCACTGCCGGCCACGCATCCGGCGTGGACCGAGACCGGCGCCACGCCCCTGCCGCTGGACGCCGTGCTGACCCAGGCGGACGCGGTCACGCTGCACGTGCCGCTGAACGCCGATACCCGCCATCTGCTGGACGCCGCCCGCCTCCGGCGCATGCGCCCGGGCGCCATCCTGATCAACACCTCGCGCGGCGGCATCGTGGACGAGGCCGCGCTGGCGGCGGCGTTGCACGCGGGACACCTGCGCGGCGCGGCGCTGGACGTCTTCGACCAGGAGCCCCTGCCTGCCGGCAGCCCGCTGGCGGACGCGCCCAACCTGATCCTGACCCCGCATATCGCCGGCCTGACGCAGGAAGCCAACACCCGCGTTTCCGACATGGTGGCCGCCGGTGTGACAATAGCGCTTACCGGCGGCGCCCGATGACGCGCGGCGCGCTCCCCTGACAGGAAGGATATGGCTCACATCTATCTGGACGAACTGCAACACCTGGCCGCGGCCAGCCTGGCTGCCGCGGGCGCCAACCCCGCCATGGCCGACAGTACGGCGCGTGCCCTGGTCTTCGCGGAAAGCCAGGGCCTGAGCTCGCACGGCCTGTCGCGCGTGCCGTTCTACGCGGGCCACCTGCGCACCGGGCGCGCCATCGGCAGCGCCGTGCCGCGCATCCTGCACGAGCGCGGTGGCGCGGCCCTGATCGACGCCGGCTCGGGCCTGGCGTTTCCGGCCTGCGCCATGGCCGTCGAACAGGCCGCCGCCCGCGCCCGCGAACACGGCGTGGCCTTCATCGGCGTGGCCAACAGCCATCATTTCGGCGAAGCCGGCTACCACCTGGAAGCCCTGGCCGATGCCGGCCTGGTCGCGCTGGCGCTGAGCAATTCGCCCGCCGCCATGCCGGCCTGGGGCGGCAAGCGTCCGCTATTCGGCACCAACCCCATCGCCGCGGTGTTCCCGCGGCGCGGCGGCGCCCGCATCGTCATCGACCTGTCGCTGTCGCAAGTGGCGCGCGGCAAGCTCATGATCGCGGCGCGCGACAACCAGCCGATCCCGCTGGGCTGGGCGCTGGACGCAGACGGCCAGCCCACCACCGATCCCAAGGCCGGGCTGGCCGGCAGCATGCTGCCGGCGGGCGGCGTGAAAGGCGCGATGCTGGCGCTGATCATCGAACTGCTGGCCTGCGCCCTGACCGGTTCGCACTTCGGCTTCGAGACCGAATCCTTCTTCGTGGACGAAGGCGGCCCCGCCCGCCTGGGCCAGGCTTTCATGGCCATCGACCCGGGCGCCCTGGCCGGCAAGGAAACCTACCTGGACCGCGTCGAGGTCCTGGTGGACGCCATGCTGGAAGATGACGGCGTGCGCCTGCCGGGCGAACGCCGCCGCAAGCTGCGCGACGAAGCGCTCAAGCACGGCGTGGAAATTCCGGAACCGCTGATGGCGCAATTGCGCGCCATGTCGGGCGCGGCCTGACGCCGGCCGGGGCGGCCTGGCGCCGCCCCATTCCCCGCTGCGGCCCCTGGGGCCTGTTCACACGGGAAGGCGCCTCGCACAGGCCCTAGGGGCCGTGGCTGAACCACAGCATCAGCGGCGCCAGCAGCAAGAACACCACGGTCGACACCAGCACCGCGCCAGCCGCCGTGTCGCCCATGGCCGTATAGCGCTTGGCGTACATGTAGCTGACCACCGCGCACGGCATCGCCATCTGCAGCGTCAGCGCGCCGGCCAGCACCGGCTCCAGGTCCAGCAGCCACACGATCGTCAGACCCGCCAGCAGGCCGGTCACCAGGCGCATCGCCGCTACCTTGGCGCCGTCCCTGACGCCGTTGGCCGGGATCAGCGCCAGCGCGTGGCCCAGGCTCAACAGCATCAGCGGCACCGTGACCGCGCCCAGCATGCGGGCGGTCTCGATCAGCCAGGCCGGCACCGGAATGTGCAGCATGCGCATGGCCACCGCCACCACCGAGGCCAGCAGGATCGGACTCTTCCAGCTGCCCTTGGTGTTCACGCCGGGCAGCAGCCGCACCGCGATGGTGTGCATCACGAAGGAATTGACGGCAAAGAACGCCACCGCGACCGACAGGCCGGCATCGCCGAACGCCAGCTGCGAGATCGGCAGCCCCAGGTTGCCGGCATTGGGCAGGAATGCCGTGGGCAGGAGGGTGCGCACCGGCAGCCGGCCCAGCTTGAGCAGCAGCGCGCAGGCCAGCGCGCACAGCAGCAGCGCCAGCAAGGTGGCGGCCGCCACGTCGGCAAGCGCGCGATCGTCCAGGTGGGTCGTCACGAAGGTGTGGAACACCAGCGCCGGCGTGGTCACCGACGTCACCAGCGTGGTGATGAAGGCGCCGCCGAACGGCAGGTCGCGCTTGCCCCAGAACACACCGATGCCGACGCACGACAACAGGGGCAGCATCAGCACAATGGCCGACAGGTAGAACTGCGCGATCGCAAACATCCGGTTATTCCGTCAGAGATAAGTAGAGTAATGCGCGGCGGCATCATTGCTTGCCCGATGCGTGGGCAAGGCGGCAGGATAGGCCTTCTGTTGCCAGGGCCTTGCGCCCACGCCCTTCGCCATGCCCGCCAAATCCGCCCCTGCCGCCCCGCCAGCCCCCGCCGCCGTCCGGCTTTCGCCGCGCGAATCGGCCTGCTTGTACTGGGCGGCCGCAGGCAAGACCAGCTGGGAAACCGGCCGCATTCTTGAAATCAGTGAAAGCACCGTCAATTTCCATTTGCGCAATGCCTGCCGCAAGCTGCAGGTGCGGGGCCGGCGCGCCGCGGTCGCGGCGGCCATCCGGCGGGGGCTGCTGCACCCCGTCACGGCTTGACGACGACCGATCTCAGGAATTCACGCGCCCGCTCGGCGGGCAGGCTTTCCTCGGTACCCGCGGCCACGGCCTCGATCAGCATGGTGTCCGTGACCCACACCCGCGCCCGCAGCCAGCCGGGCTTGCCCATGGCCTTGCCCTGCACGTCGATGTCCTGCCCGTAAGGCGGCCATTCCGTGGGCGGCGGCGCCTGCATATTGACGTACAGCGACCGCATCAGCGCCATGCCCAGCGCCTGCCGGGCCACCGGGTCGGCCGCAAGATCCGGCGGCAGCGGGGCCGACCCGATGGCGAACACGGCTTCGCCCACCGTGGCGCTGGCCAAGGTAAAACTGAGGGTATGGGTATCCAGCCGCAGCTGGCGGGTCTCGGTCTGCACCCGGTCAGGAAATGCCGCCCGCACGCGGCCGTCCGCCACGTCGACCTCGCGCCAGTTGTAACGGGGCGAGCAGGCAGCCACCAGCAGGGCCAGCGCAAGAATCGCGCCGCCTTTCTTGAACATGAAACGAAACAGCGATGAAATCGTCATTACCGGAAGACCCCACGGTCTTTTCATTTCGAGGAAAGCCCCAAATTGTCGCCGATTTCGATGACCCCAGCGCCCGACGGCACGCCTTTGGCCAATTATGTCTGGGCTGCCGCCCCGAACGTGCCCGCGCCGGTCACCGGCCCCGGCACGCCCAGTATCTACCTGTTGCACGGTCTGAGCGAGCATGCCGGGCGCTATGACCGGCTGGCGCGCTGGCTGACGGCGCGCGGCTGGACCGTCGGCGCCCATGACCACCGCGGCCATGGCCGCTCCGGCGGCCGGCCCGCCACCCTGGCGCGCCAGGAAGACCTGGTCACCGACGCCGCGGCCCGCCTGGCCGCCTGGACCGCCGTCCATGGCCGCCCGCCCATCCTCCTGGGCCACAGCCTGGGCGCCCTGGTGGCGGTGCGGATCGCGCTGCACCAGCTGGCCCCGATCGACGCCCTGGTGCTCAGTTCGCCGCCGTTCGTGGTCAACGTGCCCCAGTGGGTACGACGCACCCTGACCTGGATGTCGCTACACGCTCCGGACCTGCGGGTGCCCCACGGGCTGGCCCCGGCCCGCATCTCGCACGACCGGGCGGTGGTCAAGGCCTACCGCGCCGACCCGCTGGTGCGCCGCAGCATGACCGGCCGGCTGGCCCGCTTCGTGGACGACGGCGGGCGCGACTCCCTGCGTGAAGCGCACCTGCTGCCCTGCCGCACCCTGTTGATGGTGGCGGGAGACGACTCCATCGTCGCGGCCGAAGGCAGCCGCCAGTTCGCCCAGCGCGCCCCCGCCGAATTGCTGACTTTGCGCTGGTACGACACCGCCTGGCACGAGATTTTCAATGAAACCGCCCCCATCGCCGACCCGGTCTACGCCGACCTGGACGAGTGGCTGGCGCGCACCGCCGCGGTATTGTCCCTGTCCCCAGTACTGGCTCCCTCAGCAGAGGAGGCCAGCACCCCGTAAAATCCCGCGACAGACCCCATCGAGAATAATTCCGTGACTGATACCGCCGCACACCGCTACGCCCGCCTGGAGGCCAACCGCCCGCTGCTGGCCCAGACCCTGCGAGGCATCGAAAAAGAAGGCCTGCGCGTCGACGAGCAGGGCATCCTGGCCCGCACGCCCCACCCGGCCGGCCTCGGTTCCGCGCTGACCAACGAACACGTCACCACCGATTATTCCGAATCGCTGCTCGAACTGATCACCGGCACCCACAACAATGTGGAGGCCCTGCTGGCCGAGCTGACCGCGACTCACCGCCACGTCTACAGCGTGCTGGACCATGAACTGATCTGGAACCAGTCCATGCCCGCCACCCTGCCGTCCGAAGCCGACATCCCCATCGCCTGGTACGGCACGTCCAACACGGGCATGCTCAAGCATGTGTACCGCCGCGGCCTGGCCGAACGCTACGGCAAGACGATGCAATGCATCGCCGGCGTGCACTACAACTTCTCGCTGCCTGAACAATTGTGGTCGGTGCTGGACACCCAGCCCGGCACCGATCAGGCGCGCCGGTCACGCGGCTATATCGGCCTGATCCGCAACTTCACGCGCTATTCCTGGCTGCTGATGTACCTGTTCGGCGCCGCGCCGGCACTGGCCCGCGACTTCCTGCGCGGCCACGACCACCCGCTGCAAAGCCTGGGCGACCACACCCTGTACCTGCCCTACGCCACCAGCCTGCGCATGAGCGACCTGGGCTACCAGAACAAGGCCCAATCGCAGCTCAAGCTTTGCTACAACGACCTGGACACGTTCCTGGGCCGCCTGTACGACGCCGTGACGCAACCGTGGCCCGACTATCAGAAGATCGGCACGCATCGCAACGGCGAATGGATCCAGCTGAACACCAACGTGCTGCAGATCGAAAACGAGTACTACTCCAGCATCCGACCCAAGCGGGCCACCGGCCGCTGCGAACGCCCGATCACCGCGCTGGCCGAGCGCGGCGTGCAATACGTGGAAGTGCGCTGCCTGGACATCAACCCGGAATCGCCGGTGGGCATCGATGCCGACACCAGCCGCTTCGTTGACGCCTTCCTGCTGTTCTGCGCCACCGCCGACAGCCCGTTCTTCCCGGCCAACGGCTACTGCCAGCGCAGCGCCGACAATTTCTCGACCGTCGTCAAGGAAGGCCGCAAGCCCGGCCTGCAACTGGACCGCGACGGCCAGGCCATCAGCCTGGCAGACTGGGGCCAGGAACTGCTGGATCAGATCGCGCCCTACGCCGCGCTCTACGACGCCGCGCTGGGCGGCAGCGCCTACGCCGACAGCCTGGCCGTGCAACGCGCCAAGCTGGGCCACCCCGAGTCCACGCCATCGGCGCGCCTGCTGGGCGCGTTGATCGACAGCGGCGAATCGTTCCACGACTACTCGCTGCGCCAAAGCCGCGACCACGCGCAGGCCCTGCGCGCCCAGGCGCTGCCCGCCGCGCTGGCCGAGCAATACCGCCAGGCCGCGCTGGCCTCCAGCGCCGAGCAACTGCGTATCGAACAGGCCGACGACGTGGATTTCGACACCTACGTGGCGCGTTACCACGCCGCCCTGAAGGCGCCACGCAAATAAGGCGTATCGTATGGCCTGTTAACACCCAGGTTTTGGATCAGGAGGCTTTCCCCATGCGCCGCATCGCAACCTTACTGCTGGCCCTGGCCGCCAGCGCGGCGGGGCTCTCCCATGCCGCGCCCCCGCCCATGCAAACCGTGGAGTCGGTGGACCTGAAGCGCTATGCCGGCATGTGGTACGAGATCGCGAATTTCCCGATGTTCTTCCAGCGCAATTGCGTCGGAGACACCACCGCCGAATACACGCTGCACCCGGATGGCACCGTTGGCGTGAACAACCGCTGCCGCACGAAAGATGGCGACATCGACTCGGCCTCGGGCACGGCGACCGTGGTCGAGGGCAGCAACAACACCAAGCTCGAAGTCTCGTTTTTCAAGCCCTTCAAGGGCGATTACTGGGTGATCGGCCTGGACCCGGATTATCGCTGGGCCGTGGTCGGCACGCCGGACCGCAAGTACCTGTGGATCCTGTCACGCTCGCCGCAACTGCCCAAGGAAGACCTGGACCGCGCGCTCGCCGCCGCGACCGCGCAAGGCTACCAACTGGACGAGCTGCGCTACACGCCGCAGAAATGACGACGCGGGTCCAGGCTGAGCTGCCTGGGCCCGCGTCGTGGCGTTCCAGCGATTCGACAATCGGGCGGCTTCAGCCCGCGTAATCGCGCGCCAGGCGCACCACGGTCACGCCGGGTTTCAACTGACGTAATGACGGCATGACCAGGGTGCACCGGTCATATGGCGTCACGATCGCCTGGCCGTCGGCCCAGCCGATCACCGCCCCGGCCTGATCCAGCGTTTCCAGCCCTTGCCAGGGGTGCGAGAACGTCACGTCCATCGACGGCGCCACCACCGCGTCGGTCACTTCCAGGACGCGTTGCGCCGCCGGGTCCGGCAACAGCCAACCGGCCGGGACATCCGCCGCGTCCGCCACCCCCGACGCGACCAGCATGCGCGCCACCATGTCGCGCGCGACGTCCCGCGCCGCCGGGTCGCCGTGGAAGCCGCACTCGATCAGCAAGGCGCACGCATCCTCACGCGACGGATCGCCGAACTGCGCAAAGTCGCGCATCCGCACGCCATCCTTGTGACCCGCATCGACAATCACGTGCTGCGGCGCTTTCAGGCGCCGCGCCAGCGCGATGTTGCGCGGCAGGACGCCGGTCAATAGCAGCGGCGCGCCCGGCTCGTGCATGGAATGCAGGTCCAGCAGCCAGTCGGCCTGCTCCACCCACGGCCGCAGTTGCGCCGCGCGCTGGCGGTCGCTGTTGTGGGCATTGTCCAGCCGCTCGGCGCTCCAGACCCGGTTCATGTCCTCGTCCACGAAACGCGAGGCGTCGTGGCGCGCCAGGTCAAAGCGGTCAAAGGCCGGCAGATTGCAGAACGCCAGCGTCAGGCTGCCGCGGCGGGGCCGCAACCCGGCCGCCAGCAGGTCCTTGAGCGCCCAGGCGCCGCACAGCTCGTTGCCGTGCACCAACGCGGACACCATCAGCGCGCGCCCCGGCACGCCCGAATCGAAATGCCACACCCCCGGCGTGCCGGTATTGCCCGTGCGCTCGGCGGCGAGATCGGGAACGGAAAGTTTGAAGTCCATCTTGTTGTCTGCGTGGTTGCGGGGTTGCTGAACTGAGGCCGCGCCGGCCTACTGCGCTTCGATCTTGGCGGCCTTGACCAGCGCGCCGTACTTGCGCGTTTCCTCGGCCTGATAGGCCACCGGATCCAGCCCCGGCTGCGACAGCACGCCGCCGGCTTCCTGCATCTTGGCGCGGAACTGCTCCGACTTGAGCGTATCGGCCAGCGCCTCGCGCAGCTTGGTCGCCACCGGCTCGGGCAGGCCGGCCGGGCCGTACAGCGCGAACCAGACGCTGATGTCGACGGACTCGAAGCCCGGCGTCTCGGCCAGCGCGGGCAGGTCCGGCGCCACCGGCGAGCGCTTCTTTTCCGTCACGCCCAGCGCCACGATCTTGTCGCCACGCACTTGCGGCAGCCCCGAGGACAGCACCAGCATGCCGAAATCCAGCTGGCCGCTCATCAGGTCGGTCACCAGCGGCGATACGCCGCGATAAGGCACGTGTTCGGCGCGCGTGGCGGTCGCCTGGTTGATCATCTCGCCAGCCAGGTGCAGCGTGGTGCCCACGCCGGACGAGCCGTAGTTGAAGCTGCCCGGCGCGGCGGCGCGCAGTTTCTGCAGATAGTCGGCGGCCGTCTTCACGCCCGAATTCTTGCTGGCGGCCAGCAGCATGGGCTGCGAGGCGATTACGCCGAGGGCCGAGAAATCCTTGACGCTGTCGTACTTGACCGCGTTGTTGATCATGCGCGCGATGACCATTTCGTTGGTCGAGCCCAAGAGCAGCGTGTAGCCGTCGGGTGCGGCGCGCGCCACGCGCTGCGCGCCGATGGTGCCGCCGGCCCCGCCGACGTTTTCCACCACCACGCTCTGGCCCAGGCGCTTGGCCAGTTCTTCGCCGAACAGGCGCGCGGTCAGGTCGACGCTACCGCCGGCGGGGTAGCCGACGACCAGCGAAATGGCGCGCTCGGGGTAGCCGGCGGCGTGCGCCGGCAGGGCTGCGGCCAGCGCCGAGGCGGCACAGACGGCGGCCAACGCGCCGCGCAGCGGATGCGGTACGAATTTCATGAATTTCTCCCTGGGGTGCTGAGGTGGACGGCGGCGCCGTCTCTTTTGAGGTTTCGGCACACATTCTGCGGCGCGTACCAGGGCGATGACGTGCCGAATCGGCACATTGCCGTGCTTATTTGAAAAGGCCGACGGGCCGCGGCCGCCTATGCCTTGCGGTTGGCCGTGGCTTCCCAGGCGGCTTCGGCCAGCTCGGCCAGCCGTGCCCGCGACCGGTACAGGCGGACCTCGAACGCGATCTCGTCGCTGCGCCCGCCCAGGGACACCAGCGCGCCGCGGCGGCAATCCGCCGCCACCATGGACCAAGGCAGCCAGGCCACGCCCAGCCCCTTGGCCACCGCGCCATGGGCCGCATCCAGGGAATCGCTGCGCACGAACGGCGCCAGCGCATAGGGCGTGGTTTCCAGCCGATCGCCGACGATGCGCTCCATCGCCAGGCCGCCCGCGTAGGTGATCAGCGGCGCCGCCTGGCCGCCTTCGCGCAGCAGGTAGCGGGCGCGGCCGCGGCTGTCGGCCTGGCTGACGGGCACCAGCTTGTCCGTGCCCAGCGTCATGTAGCGGTAGCGGCCCGGACTGAGCTGCACCGACAGCGCGGGATGCTCGTAGCAGCACAACAGGTCCACCTTGCCCTGCTCCAGCCGCGCCGCCATGTCTTCCATCTTGCCGGTGGAGATTTCGAGCTGCGTGCCTTCAGCCAGCACCTTGGGGGTGCGGTGACGCAGCCGCGCGATCCAGTCCGCCACCAGCGTGCGGGCCAGGCTGCGGCCAGTGGCGATGCGCAATACCGCCTCGCCGCCCGCGCCCGAGCTGCGGATGCGATGCCGCACCAGCCCCATCTGCTCGACCACCTGCGTCGCGGTCTTGAGCAAGGCCTCGCCCTCGGCGGTGAGCGTGACCGGCACGCGCTGGCGCTCGACCAGCGGCGCGCCCGCCCAGGCTTCCAGGGCGCGGATGCGACGCCCGAACGCCGGGTGGGTCACATGCCGCGCCTCGGCGGCGCGCACGAAACTGCCGGTCTGCGCCAGGGCGATCAGGTCTTCCAGCAGTTTCAGGTCGGCCATGGCGCGTCCGCGTCCGTCCTGACGCTCAGGCTTGCGCCAGGCCCATCATCGCCAGCGTGGCGCGGGTCAGGTCGCTGTCCGGGTCTTCCAGCTCGTTGACCAGGTCAAAGTGGTTGCAATGCGGCGTGGGGATGCGCGTGGCCTGCAGGCCGGCGCCGGTCCAGGCGCGCTCGAAGGCCTCGGTCTGGTTCTTGAAGCCCTGGGTTTCCAGCCCGCCGACGGCCAACAGCATCGGACCGGCGCGTTCGGGCAGGTTGAAGATCGGGCTTTGCCGTGCCGCCTGCTCGGGCGTCAGCTGCAGCCAGGTATTGGGCAGGATGTCGCACAACGGCCGCAGGTCGAACAGGCCGCTCAATGCCAGGGTGCCCTTGACCACATCGTCGGGCACGCCGTAGCGCGCCGGCCAGCCAGGCGCGGCCAGCATGCCGGCCAATTGCCCCCCCGCCGAGCTGCCACCCACGTAGATGCGGTCCCGGTCCACGCCGTAGGCCGCGGCATTGTGATACAGCCAGGCCAGCGCCGAGCGCATCTCGCGCACCACTTCGCCCAGCGTGGCTTCTGGCACCAGCGTGTATTCGGGCACGGCCACCGCGGCGCCGGCGTTGTTGAAGGCTTCGGCCATCACCGGGGCGTCTTCCTTGCGCTGGGCGCGCCAGTAGCCGCCGTGGATAAAGACGAACAGCGGCGCGGGCGTGCGCGTGGCGGCGGGCAGGAACAAGTCCAGCCGTTCGTCATGGCCCATGCCGTAGCGCAGGTTCAGCAGGCCCGGGCGGCGCGCTTTCACCGCCGCGGACGATTCGGCATAGCGGCGCACGCAGGCGTCGAAATCCGCCACCGATTCACGGGCGTTGTATTGCACCTCGCGCTCGGCGATGGTGGGGAAAAAAAGGTCGATATCCGCGTTACGCATTGATGGCCTGCCTGTCGTCCTGGGAAATGATCTGTTCGATGAACTGCGCCGTCTTGCGGTAGTGCGCCGCCAGCATCGCCACCGAACGCTCGACGTCGCGCGACATGGCGGCGTCCAGCAGTTGACGGTGTTCGTCGTCGACGTTGCGCTCGGGGCCGTAGGCCGACGCGCCCGCGCGGGCGGGACGCCGGTAGCGTTCGGTCTGCGCGTACAGCTGCGTGGACAGGTCCAGCAGCCAATGCGACCGGCAGGCGCCGATGAGCGCGTGGTGAAAGTCCAGATGGCGGGCCTCGAGCAATTCTTCCAGCTCCTGGCTGGGCGGCGAGGCCTCGCCGGCACGTTGCGCGGCCAGCGTCAGCGCATGGTAGGCCCCCACCAGGCGGGCCTCCCAGGCGTCGTCGGCGTTGGCCAGCGACCGCCGCAGCGCGTCGCAATCGATCAGAATGCGCGTCTCGCAGGCATCCCACATTTCCTCGATCGACAGCGGCGCAATGCGGAACCCGCGCGACGTGGTGGTCAGCACCATGCGCTCGCTGCGCAGGCGGTTCAGGGCTTCGCGGATGGGAGAAAAACTGCTGCCATAGCGCTGCTTGAGCAGTTCCAGGCGCAGGGACTGGCCCGGCGCGAACGCCCCGCTCATGATGTCGCGCCGAAGCAGGCGGTAGACCTGCTCGGACAGCGTGATTTCCTCTACCTCGGCGCTCCCGTCCGATCCGGGCTCGTCCTGGCGGGAGGCTTTGATTCTTGGCTTCAACATGCTCTCCAGATGACGGCGGCCTGCCGGGCCGCCCGGGGCCGGCCCACGCGCAGGCGGCCCATTCTACCCGGGGGCCGGGCGGCCTTACCGGCCCGCATCGGGCTGCGGCTCGGCCGGCGCAATCGCCAGGTTCCAGTCAGGGTCCTCGCGGTTCAGGTCGTCCTGGTCGTCGTAGCGCGCCGCCTGCAACGGCCGGCGCTTCACGCGCAGGTCGAACACGTCGAAACGGTTGTAGTGGCCGGTGATGTCGTGCATCTGGCGGGGCTGGATGCAGCGCGACAGGTCGATATCGGCGTAGACGATGCCTTCGTCATCGATCAGCGGCTCGCCGATCACGCGGCCGTCCGGTCCCAATATCCCCGAAAACGCGCTGTTGCGGCGCGCCAGCATCTCGCGGGCCTCGGGATGGCTGGCGCTGATGGCGTCCTGGATCTCGGTCGAGATGGTCGAGCACGACACGACCGTGAACACCTTGCCTTCAAACGAATGGGCGGCCGCGCGCAGGCGGATGGCCTCGGCCATGTCGTAGTCGGGTGGCGCCACCGGCAGCGAGATATAGCTGGCCACGTGCACCATCTCGCCCTGCGCCAGCAGCGAAAAGCGCGCCAGGGTATTGGTGTTTTCGCCGCAGGCCAGGCCGCCCAGCTTGCCGACCGACGTGTCGTACACACGCAGTGATTCGCCGTCGCCATTGGCCCAGGTCAGCTTTTCCGCCCAGGTCGGCACCAGCTTGCGGTGGCGCCCCAGAATGCGGCCCTCTGCGTTGATGAACACCATGGTGTTGTAGATCGTGCCCACGCCATAGCGGCTGCGCTCGTTCACGCCCACCACCACGTTGACGCCATGCTGGCGCGCGGCCTGCGCGATGCGGCGGATCTCCGGCCCGGGCAGTTCGATGGCGCTCTTGCAGAGCTTTTCAAACCACGGACTGCCCTGCACCGGATTCATCACCCAGCTCCAGTACGGGTAGGCGGACACGAACACTTCCGGAAACGCCACCAGGCTGGCGCCCTGGCCGGCGGCCTCGGCTATCAACGCGCAGGTCTTGTCGACCGTGGCGTCCGTGTCCAGAAAGACGGGCGACGCCTGGACGGCGGCGGCCTTGAATACGGGCAGATTCAACATTTGTTCGGCTCCTATAGCAATCAGATGCCCAGATAGCGCTGCGCCAGCTCGGGCTGCGCGGACAGTTCCGCGGGCTTGCCCGACCAGGCGACGCGCCCTTTGTCGACGATGTAGTGGCGGTCCACCAGCGTCGCCATCTCGGGCAGGTTCTTGTCGATCACCAGAATGGTCTGGCCCTCGGCCTTCAGCGACCGCAGGCAGCGCCAGATCTCTTGCCGGATCAGCGGCGCCAGCCCTTCGGTGGCCTCGTCCAGAATCAGCAGCTTGGGGTTGGTCATGAGCGCGCGGCCCACCACCAGCATCTGTTGCTCGCCGCCCGACAAGGTGCGCGACGATTGGCCGCGGCGCTCCTGCAGGCGGGGAAACAGCGCATAGACGCGCGCCAGGTCCCAGCCCCCGGGCGCCGCCCGCGAGGTCGCCACCAGGTTCTCCTGGACGGTCAGGGAACCGAACACGCGCCGGCCCTCGGGCACCAGCCCCACGCCCAGCCGCGCCACGACACTGGGCGCGGGCCGCGACAGCGTCTGGCCGCGGAACTGCACCTGTCCGCCCGTGGCCGGCAACATGCCCATCAGCGTCTTGATCGTGGTGGTCTTGCCCATGCCGTTGCGACCGATCAGCGAAATCACTTCGCCTTCGTCGGCTTCGAACGACATGCCGAACAGCACCTTGCTCGACCCGTAACCGCCCGTCAGGCCCTCAACCTTCAACATGTTCTTCTCCCAGGTAGGCGGCCCGCACTTCGGGATGGCGCCGCACCTCGTCGGGCGCGCCGCTGAACACCACCTTGCCGTAGACCAGCACGCTGATACGGTCGGCCAGCGCGAACACCGCGTCCATGTCGTGCTCCACCAGCAGGATGCCGTAGTCGCCCTTCATGCCCAGCAGCAGGCGGGTCATGCGCGCGGATTCCTCCGGCCCCATGCCGGCCATGGGCTCGTCCAGCAGCAGCAGGCGCGGCGAGCGCGCCAGCGCCACGGCCAGCTCCAGCTGGCGTTTTTCGCCGTGGGCCAGGTCGGCGGTACGGACATGGCGGCGGTCAGCCAGGCCCACGTGCGTCAGCCATTGCATGGCCTGCGCCTTCAGCCCGGCGTCGCGCCGCGGGTCGGACCAGGCGCCGAAGGCCCGCCCCCCCTTGAGCATGCTGGACAGGATCACGTTCTCCAGCGCCGTGTATTCGTGGCACAGCTCGGTGATCTGAAACGAACGGCCCAGGCCCAGCCGGGCCCGTTCGAACGCCTGCAGCGCCGTCACGTCACGCCCTTCCAGATGGATGGAACCCGAGTCCGGCCGGATCTCGCCGCAGATCTGTGCGATCAGCGTCGACTTGCCCGCGCCGTTGGGTCCGATGATGGCGTGGATCTCGCCGGCGCGCACCTCCAGATCCACGCCGTTGGTCGCCACCACTGCGTCAAACGCCTTGCGCAGCCCGGACAACCGCAGCAGCACTTGTGATGCTGGCGCCCCATCGGGATGCCCCGGCGCCGGCTCCGCCGGTCCGTCGGCATGCCCCCTGGCGGGGGAGGCGCGTAGCGCTTCGGGGGAGGCGTTAATCCGCATGGCGCGTCTCCAGCAGGCGGCCGAATAGACCCTTTTGCCCCCACAGCACCACCAGCACCAGGATCGGCCCCATGTACAGCAGCCAGTGCTCGGTCAGCGACGACAGCAGCTGCTCCAGCCCCAGGAACACCGCGGCCCCCGCGATCGGGCCCAGCAGCGTGCCCACGCCGCCCAGGATCACGATCGCCATCAGCTCGCCGGACTTGGTCCAGGCCGCCATGTCGGGCGTCACCAGCCCCGCATAGTTGGCCCACAGCACGCCCGCCAGCCCCGTGCCCACCGCCGACAGCACGAAGGCGCTCAGGCGGTATGGCGTGGGCGCCACGCCCAGGTTCAGCGCGCGCCGCTCGCTCTGGCGCAGCGCCTGCAGCACCATGCCGAAACGCGAATTCACGATGCGGATGCACAGCAGCGTCCAGCCCGCCAGCAGCGCCAGGCAGACGTAGTAGAACGTCACCGGGCTTTCCAGGTTGATGCCCGGCAGCACATTGCGCTGCGCGATCATCAGCCCGTCGTCGCCGCCGTAGAACTGCAGCGACACCAGGATGAAATACACCATCTGCCCGAACGCCAGGGTAATCATGATGAACTGCACCCCGCGGGTGCGCAGCGCCAGGTAGCCGAACACCCAGCCGGCCAGCGCGCACACCGCCAGCGCGATCGGCCACACCACCAGCGCGGCGTTGCTGCCGGCCCAGCCGAACAGCGGCCCCGCTTCGGCGGTATGAAAGGCAATGATGCCCACCGCGTAGCCCCCCAGCCCGAAGAACATCGCATGGCCGAAACTGACCATGGCGCCGTAGCCGATCACCAGGTCCAGGCTGACCGCCGCCAGGCCGTAGATCAGAAAGCGCGTCACCACACCGATCAGGAACGGCGAGCCAGAGGCCGCCGCGGCAGCCGGCAGCACCAGCAGCACGACCAGCCCGGCCAGCCCCCAGCGCGCGCGATTTGAGAGATTCTTTAGCATCATCATCCTCGCGCCGGGAACAGCCCGCCCGGCTTGGCGATCAACACGATCGCCATCAACACATAGATACTGGCCGACGCCAGGCCCGCCGCCAGCGGGTCCGCCGTGGCCGGCGAAAACAGCGCGCCCAGCAGTTGCGGCAGGAAGGCCCGCCCCATGCTGTCGACCATGCCCACCAGCAGCGCCCCGGCCAATGCCCCGCGCACCGAGCCCACGCCGCCGATCACGATCACGACGAATGTGGTGATCAGGATCCGCTCGCCCATGCCGATTTCCACCGCCAGCAGCGGCGCGGCCATGACGCCGGCCAGGCCGCACAGCAAGGCGCCCAGGCCGAACACCAGCGTGTAGAGCTTCTTGATGTCGATGCCCAGCGCGTCCACCATTTCGCGGTCGTCCGCGCCGGCCCGGATCAGCATGCCGATGCGGGTGCGGTTCACCAGCCACCACAGCCCCACCGCCACCAGCGCGCCGACTGCGATGAACGACAGGCGGATCAGCGGATACTGGAACCCGGGCGCCAGCGTCACCGCGCCTTCCAGAAACGACGGAATGCTGACCAGCGGCGGACGCCGCCCGAAGATCAGGCTGACGGCCTCGTTCGAAAACAGCAGCAGGCCGAAGGTCGCCAGCACCTGGTACAGGTGGTCGCGCTTGTACAGCTTGCGGATCACCAGCACCTCCACCGACAGCCCGTACAGCCCCGCGCCCAGCAGCGCCGCCAGCACGCCCGCCAGGAACGAGCCGGTGGTGCCGATGGCATACGCCGCGCAGTACGCGCCCACCATGTAGAACGAGCCATGGGTCAGGTTCACCACGCCCATGATCCCGAAGATCAGGGTCAGCCCGGCCGCGAGCAGGAACAGCATCGCGCCGAACTGCAACCCGTTGAGCAACTGTTCGAAGAGCAGTGTCATGATGGCATCTTGCAGAATTGGGCGTAGGCGTCCTTGTCGTCCGACACCAGCTTGCGCACCAGATGCGGCGCCAGGCTGCCGTCGGCGCCCTTTTCAATCTTCATCAGGTACAGGTCCTGCACCGGGTGCTGATTGGTGTTCATGCTGAACTTGCCGCGCAGCGACGCGAACTCGGGCTTGCGCAGCGCCGCCCGGAACTCGGCCTGGCGCGACAGGTCGCCGCCCGTCGCCTTCAGGCCCGCGCCGATCAGCTGCGCCGTGTCGTAGGCCTGCATCGCGTAGTCCGTCGGCACCCGGCCGTAGGCCTCCTTGAACGCCTTCACAAAGGCCTTGGACTGCGGATTGTCGAAGTCCAGCGACCAGATGCCGGTGGTGTAGGTGCCCAACGCGGCGTCGCCCGTCGCCTGGATCATGCGCGCATCCATCGAGAAGCTGGGCATCAGCATCGGGATGGTCTTGTTCAGCCCCGCCGCCGCGTACTGCTTGACGAAGTTGATGCCGGTGCCGCCGGGGTGGAACTGGTAGATGGCGTCGGGCGCCAGCGAACGCAGGCGCGCCAGTTCCACCGAGAAGTCGGATTGATCCAGCTTGGTGTAGATCTCGGCCACCACCTCGCCCTTGTAGGTGCGCTTGAAGCCTTCGATGGCGTCGCGTCCGGCCTGGTAGTTGGGCGCCAGCAGCACCACGCGCTTGTAGCCCAGCTCGTTGGCGGCCACGCCCCCGGCCGTATGGAAGGCATCGTTCTGGTACGAGGCCACGAAGTAATTCTGGTCGCACTTCTCGCCCGCGAAGCTGGACGGTCCGGGATTCAAGCTGACGTAGAACGCGCCCGCCTTGACCACGCCCGGCGCCACCGCGGCCAGTACGTTCGAGAAATTCACGCCGGTGAACAGCTTCACGCCCGACTGCAGCATGCGGTCAGCCGCCTGCTTGGCATTGGCCGGCTTCAGGCCATCGTCTTCAATGACCAGTTGCACCGGCACGCCGCCCAGCGCGCCGCCGCCTTGCTTGATGGCCAGGTTGAACGCGTCGCGCTCGTCTTCGCCGATGTAGCCCGCCGGCGTGGACAAGGTCGCGATGAAGCCGATCTTGACCGGCTCCGCGGCAAACGCTCCCTGCACCGCACCGCCCAGCGCCATGGCCAGGCCGGCCGCCCATACTGTTTTCTTGATCATTGTTTTCCCCTTGGAGACCGCGGCGCCGCCGCCCTTGCGGCCGGCGCCCGAATTCGCTCAGACCGCCACCACCGGATGCCGCAGCGTGCCGATGCCTTCCACGCACGCCACCACCACGTCGCCCGGCCACAGCCATTCCTGCGGCTTGCGACCGGCGCCCACGCCTTCCGGCGTGCCGGTGGCGATGATGTCGCCCGGCTCCAGCGTGATGCCGGCGCTGATGTCGGCGATCAGGAACGGCACCTTGAACAGCATGTGGCGCGTGTTCGAACCCTGCTTCTTTTCACCGTTCACCGTCAGCCACAGGTCCAGCACCTGCGGATCGGGAATTTCGTCAGCCGTGACGATGCACGGACCGAACGGCGCGTAGGTGTCCTGGCCCTTGGAATAGATCCATTGGCCGGCGCGGCGGCAATCGCGCGCGCTCATGTCCAGCATGACGCTGTAGCCGAACACATACGACAGCGCATCGGCCTCGGCCACGCGCGACGCGCGCCGGCCCATGATCACAGCCAGCTCCACTTCCCAGTCCAGCTGCTGGGTGATCTTGGCGTTGTGCTCGATGGCGTCGCCCGGGCCGATCACCGTGGTGGGCGGCTTGGAAAAGATCACCGGCTGCTTGGGCAGGTCGGCCGACGTGTCCAGCGTGCGGCTCGATTCCGCGACGTGCTCGACGTAGTTCAGGCCGATGCCGAAGATGTTCTTGCGCGGCCGCGGAATCGGCGCCAGCAGCTTCACGTTCTCCTGCGGCAGCGCCGTGCCCACGGGCCAGTTGCCGCGGTAGGCGTCCATCAGCCGCGACGCTTGCGCCACGGCCACCGGGCCCAGGTCGATGAAGGCCAGCATGTCGTCCGGCAAGGCCACGCCGCCGGCGGCGCCCAGCAGGGCCAGGTCGATCACATAGCCTTCGGCCAGCGCGCCCAGGCGGGCGGCGGCGGTGGGATGGGCGCGAAAAGTTACCAAGCGCATAAGGACTCCAGGAAATTCAAGACGAGTTGAGACAGGCGCCCGGGTTGCGCCGGGCGGCGGATAAAGATTCAGTGGGGGTGGGCAGCCGCTAGATCAGGTTCTGGTGGCCGTCGTTGTCCTTGACCGCTTCTTCGCGGTAGAGCGCCAGCGATCGCATCACGGGCAGGTCGTTGAAGCAGAACAGGCAGGCGTCGTCGTTGGACGACAGGTTGGCGTGCTCGTGCACGGCCCAGGACGGCACACAGAAAATGTCGCGCTCGGTCCAGTCGTAGCGCTTGCCATCGATGACCGAAAAGCCGCTGCCCTTGGCCACCTGGTAGATGAAGCTGCCGGTGTGGCGGTGCGCCTTGGTGTGCTCGCCGGGGCGCAGCAACTGCATGCTGGCGCCGATGGTCGGCATCACCGGGCCGCCCGTGGCCGGATTGACGTAGTCCATCAGCACGCCGTCATACGGACTGCCCGCCGACACGCGCGCATGACGGCGCAGCGCTTCGTAGGTGGGTTCCCATTCGTACTTGAACAGCGGCGAATACGGCTTGGTCCAGCCCGAGACCTGTGGCCGCAGCGCCACGTTGCCCCAGAGTGCGCTGGTGTCGTCCACCGGATGCGTCACGGTCTGGTTCAGGTCGGGATGCACTGCATAAAAGCCAGCCTCCAGCGCGTTGACCAGCGGGATATCCAGGCCATCCTGCCAGATGCAGGTGCTGCCGTCCGCGGACACGCCATGCTCGTGCCAGGTGCCATTGGGCGTCAGCACGAAATCGTTCGCGCCCAGCGTCATCTTGTGACCGTCGACCACCGTGAACGCGCCCGTGCCTTCCATGATGAAGCGCAGCGCCGAATGCGAGTGCGCGTGGGCCGAGGCCAGTTCGCCCGGCTGCATCACCTGCAGGCCGGAATACAACCAGCCCACCGCGGCCGCCACGTCGCGCCGGCCCGGATTGTTCAGGTAGATCACCCGCCGGCCCGCCTCTTCGGGCGACACCAGCTCGGCCGACCTGAGCACATGGCCGCGTAGTTCCTGATAGCGCCAGACCACCGGTACCGAGGCCGAGCGCGGCGCCCAGGGCTCGATCTTGTTGGCGACCGTCCAGAGCGCGCCGGTCTCCAGCCGCGCCAGTTCTTCGTAGTAGGCGATGCGCTCCGGCGAGTCCGCCACATTGGCGCGGCCCGCGGTGCTTTCCCGGTAGGCGTCGTACCTGTTCGCTTCCATCCCTTGCCTCTTTTTTATAAAACCTAAAAGATTTTCGAAAATATTAGAGGCGAGCCAGGTTTTGGGCAATCTTTGCGCGCTAGGGGTTTTCCTGGGTCGAATCCCCCCGATGAAAATATCCCGGCGGATTGATTAAAAATACTGTACAAAAACACAGTGCAACATGCTACATTTCGCTCGCCGAAAAACGTCGTCCAGGAGAATCCTGTGTCCGAAGCCGCCCACATCGCCCAGACCCACGTGGTCCAGTACATCGTCATCCCCTACCGCGCCGCCGCCAACGGCGTGGCCCCTGGAGAAATCCGCCCGGCCAGCAGCGAGTTCGGCGCCATCCGCATCGCCAACTCCATGGCCTCCAAGTTCGCCGGCGTGGCCGCCTACGAAGTCATGATCGACAAGGAAACCGGCGACATGGAATCGCCCCGCATCCTGGCCCAGATCAACACCTGTCTCTTATACACATCTCCGAGCCCACGAGACCTAATAGTGAAAAGGGGGGGGGGGGGGGGGGGGGGGGGGGGGGGGGGGGGGGGGGGGGGGGGGGGGG
>NZ_JAELTJ010000478.1 GCF_016428805.1 Achromobacter sp. ASV32 | reverse complement strand
GAGCCGGACGGCGTTTCTAGGTGTACTATGGACGGCGAAAGAGACTCGCTATTGATACGTGACAGCGTTGGTGAAGCAAAAGACAAGACACCATCAGCTTCTGGGGCCTGGTGATTGCGAAATGGGGTTGCGCCTTGCTGGTCCACGTCGGCTTCGCGGAGCGAGTCGTGACGATCGCTCTGCGACAGAGTATAGGCGGAAGCCATGACTTTTGCAGGCGCCGAAAACGGGCGAGGTTGGGTATTTAGACGATATGGAAAGGAGCAAACTCTCGGGGGTGTGCAAACAAGTTTAAAGAGGGAGTGAGAGCGTGCGACGGGAATGAGGTCACAGTCGCTTGCCGGGACCGGGGCTCATGTCTCCCGACGTGACGAAGTGGGCAAAGGTGGCTGACAGGATTAGCCCACGGCAAGTTGCGAGCAGGCTTGCGTTCAACAGAAAGATAAGCAA
>NZ_JAELTJ010000477.1 GCF_016428805.1 Achromobacter sp. ASV32 | reverse complement strand
GTGTTAACATGCTCAAGCTACCGCCTCAACCTCTTTGGCTTCCCCAACTCGCCGGCCCTAAAGGCGCAAAACCTAGGAATCCGAGACCAACGCGTCGCCCTAGAGTGGGTGCGCGACAACATTGCAGGTTTCGGCGGCGACCCAGCCCACATCATCCTGGGCGGACAGTCTGCTGGCGCAGATAGCGGCAACGCAATGCTGTACTCGCACGCCAAGGACCCCATTGCGAGCGGCCTCGCGATGCAGAGCGGTACGGTACAGGTCATCGGCGCCGCTACAGAAGACCAAGACGCCGAGTTTGTCCGAGTGGCAGAGGCCGTAGGCTGTAGAGATGCAGCGGACCGCACAGAGGAGTTGGATTGTATGCGGAGAACTGATGCTGAAAGGCTGCATCGCGCCGTCTCGAATACCACGTTCAATACGTTTGGGAGCCCGGCCGGCGGTGTACCAA
>NZ_JAELTJ010000476.1 GCF_016428805.1 Achromobacter sp. ASV32 | reverse complement strand
TTGCAATGTCGTGGCGTTACTTGGCCACCATATAGACCAACGACCTCTTTCCCGAGTGGCAATCTTGGCCGCGGGAAACTCAGCCGCAAGCCACCTACTCCACTCGGCAACCCCGCGGATTACCTGTTGCAAAGGTTGGTGGGGTGTGCTCCGTTCTGCGCGCCAAACATGGAGAACGGCAAGTCTATTTTCACTTACAAACACGACCTGGAAAGATCGCAGCTCGACCAGTGTTTATAATATCACTTACTTTTTGAAAAAACAGTCCTGTCTCACTATAAAGTTACCTGTGACGACTTTCTTTTCAATCTTTTGCTATCTTTTAATTTCCTCTCTTGTTAATGTCACTGTAAGTCCCAAAATGACTGGTACGGAACTGTCGGCGGCGGCGAACGATTTTCGCAGCGACACATTCACTACGCCTACAAACTCAATGTTAGAGGCCATGAAA
>NZ_JAELTJ010000475.1 GCF_016428805.1 Achromobacter sp. ASV32 | reverse complement strand
CTACTTCTAAGAACCAAATTGCGCAACTTGAAAGCTGAGCTGTCTTTTTGTTCCCTTTGGACGAGGGGTCTTCACACGCTGTACATGTCATACAATTGATAGGTGCTCGGTTGAATAGAATAAGACAACAACTCAGAAGCAAGATTGTACATGAGAATAACAGGAAACCAAAAGCAAAGCAACACCCACCCCTTGCATAACGGCGTAACCTTTCAACGCACCCGATAGCGCAACATGCCTCTGCGTGACTCTCCATCACCCCGCATTCAGCAGGTCCGGCAAGCCCAAGACAGGCATCCCGCACGCCACAAACGCCACCACCGGAGCACTAAAAACAAATGCACGTGCCGTTACACGCCACTAGGTGACCTGGAACAAAGCGCCAAACCTAGCTACTTCCCAGTATTGTGCCTGTCTCTTATACACATCTGACGCTGCCGACGACGATGCG
>NZ_JAELTJ010000474.1 GCF_016428805.1 Achromobacter sp. ASV32 | reverse complement strand
AAGTAATATACATTGACCGCTCTAACAAATCAAGAATATTGCCAAAGCTAATAGAACATAACTTTTCGTTACGAAAACATAATAAACCCCCTTTTTCCTGTTTCTTTTACCCTTCAGAAGAGCGCTGCAAGTCGTGTCTTTTTATTGTAACATCCCCTTTCCGCCGCCACGCGCCGCCCCATGATATAGTATACATAGACCCAAATAACAGCAAACCTAGAAATGATTTCTCCTTTTTAACCAGAAGACCTGGGCTTCAGGATATTATTAACACATCACCAATCAAGATACATCCAGATACCCCGCGGCCAGGGATGGCGCGCCTGCCAAGTCACCCTCAGGTGCATGCGCAGTCGCCAGGTCAGCAAGGTGCTGCAGACCCTGGCTCGCCGCAGCCTCAGCGGATGACGTCGGCCGCAGCAGCTCCGCTAGCTTGTCCCTCACGCCATCCC
>NZ_JAELTJ010000473.1 GCF_016428805.1 Achromobacter sp. ASV32 | reverse complement strand
GGGCTGTGTTTGCGCAGCCGCTGCAGACGCTGATTGTGGTGGGCTTTGTGGTTGCTGGGATTCCGGTGTATTTTTGGCGGGTTCGTGGGAGGACTAGGGCGCGTAAGGGCAAGGGAAGGGCTGGTGGAGGGACGGGTGGGAAGAAGTGGTGGAAGTTTTGGGCGTGAGATAAAGTTGTGCTGTAAAGGGGGGAAAGCGGTGAGTTGGAATATTTGCATCGCAGTTTCTTTGGCTATGCATAGACTTTGGGGGGCGTTGTGTTTGGCATTACCGACGATACCTTTTTTTACGAAAAAATTTCCCACGTGCACTTTTTGATTAATACACTTGAAATATTTTTCTTACACGAGGTGCACAAAAATAGTGTTGTAATACGTTGGTTTTAATTTTGAATATTTGTTTTGTATTTTTCAGCGTAACAAAAGGAAGCTATCGCTGGCATACGTTACAAC
>NZ_JAELTJ010000472.1 GCF_016428805.1 Achromobacter sp. ASV32 | reverse complement strand
CACAGATTCAAAGACATTGGCGAAGAAGCTTTAGGTTATTCGCCACATTCACAACGGATTGTTCTGGAACCAAATTGTCCCGCAATACTACCAAGAAGTACCATCCGTGAAGCACGCCTACATTGCCTTTTCAGCCGCGTATCTGTACTTCCACGTGGCTGGCCAGCGACCAGACACGTCTACACCTCCAACAAAGACAGAAAGATTCGTCAAACATCAGTACAATCTTGCCTTGCAGAAAATAACAGGAGACAGTAAAGGCCTCCCGCTCCGCCGTCGATATGGAATCACCATGATGTGCTGCGTTGCGTTTTTCTGCATCGAAGTCCTTCGCGTCGAGTGGGAGCAAGGTCTTGCCCACCTCACCAATGGCCTGAGGATGATGTCGGACCTACCGGAGGATGTTGAGGATATCCTGCAAAACCCAACTAAATGGAGCCAAGGGCTTGACA
>NZ_JAELTJ010000471.1 GCF_016428805.1 Achromobacter sp. ASV32 | reverse complement strand
CATACGAGATCGGTTATTAGGTCTCGTGGGCTCGGAGATGTGTATAAGAGACAGGCCATCTACATGTGGGCTAAGCGATGGCCCAACTCCCCTGCAAAGTTCCTCATGGCGCCGCTCATCTTTGGGGCCGCGGGTGCAATCCCGCCCGCCACGCCGCTCAATTACTTCTCTTGGGGCATGGTGGGCTTCGTGTTCCAGTACTGGGTCAAGAAGCGGTACACGGCGTGGTGGACACGTCTGAATTTCTTGACGTCGTGTGCGCTGGACCTTGGTCTTGCATTTGGGACGCTGTTTCTGTTTTTTGCCTTTACCATTCATGATATTAAGCCGCCGCAGTGGTGGGGAAACACTGTTGTAGAGTCGACTATGGACTTTAAGGGTACAGCTATTAGAGCTCATGTTGGTGAAGGACAGATTTTTGGTCCGAGTTCGTGGTAGGACCCGGCGTAGGT
>NZ_JAELTJ010000470.1 GCF_016428805.1 Achromobacter sp. ASV32 | reverse complement strand
ACTTTAGCTGGCAAATCTCCCACTCCAAGCACCATAAGGCCACTGGCAACATGGAGCGTGACATGGTCTTTGTCCCTCGCACCCGCGAGCAGCAGGCTTCTCGTCTCGGCCGCATGGCCCACGAGCTTGCCGAGCTCGCCGAGGATACTCCCGCCTTTACTCTCACCATGCTCATTGCCCAGCAGCTCATCGGATGGCCCAACTACCTCCTCACCAACGTCACTGGCCACAACTACCACGAGCGTCAGCGTGAGGGACGTGGCAAGGGTAAGAAGAATGGCTATAATGGCGGCGTCAACCACTTCGACCCCAGCAGCCCTCTCTATGAGGCCAAGGATGCCAAGCTCATTGTCCTCAGCGACATTGGTCTGATTCTCGCCGCCACCGCTCTCTACTACCTCTGCACCACCTTTGGCTTCTCCAACATGCTCGTCTGGTACTTTGTCCCCTATC
>NZ_JAELTJ010000469.1 GCF_016428805.1 Achromobacter sp. ASV32 | reverse complement strand
AGCATGGGTCTTGGCACGCCACTCCACAGAGCTGCGTTTGTGAAAGATGAGAACCTGGGGCAGTGGCATTTTATCCTGACAATGCATCATGTACTGTATGACGGATGGTCAAAGCCAATGATACTACGTACTTTGGAAAAGGCATATGAGGGCACTGTGTGTCTCGAGCTGCCACCACTTCAACGTTTCATCGAGTATACACAAAGTATAGATACTACACAAGCAAAAGTGTTCTGGCAGGCGCAGTTTGAAGGTTGTGAGGCAGCACAGTTCCCTGCACTTCCAACTCCAGGGTACACGCCGAGAGCAAACGCCAAAGCAACGCATTACCTGAAGGGCATAAAACTAAATGGGCACAACCATACTTCAACGACAATGATTCGTGCTGCATGGACCCTAGTACAGGCGACGTACACTGGTATTTGCGAGGCAGTTTTTGGCGCAGTTGTGAGC
>NZ_JAELTJ010000047.1 GCF_016428805.1 Achromobacter sp. ASV32 | reverse complement strand
AAGACTCGGGGCGTAGCTCAGCCTGGTAGAGTACTGCGTTCGGGACGCAGGAGTCGGAGGTTCGAATCCTCTCGCCCCGACCACTTGATGTGGTCGAATTCTTGAAAGTGTTTCCCGACACTTTCAGCTGAAAGCCGGTATCGCGCAAGCGGGCCGGCTTTTTTGTTTTTTTTACGGCAGTGGGTCCTTCACCAGGTGGGGCGGCCAGTCCGCGAAGTGCGATAACGCTGGGCAATGAAGTGGGGCCGTTCATGTTTATATGACGCGGCGTAACATCTGGCAGCGATAGCTAAAGAGGCAAAAAAAGGGCCGCAATGAGGGATGCCCAGGGCGTTGGCAAGCGCGTCATTGCATTGCTCGCCATTGAGCCTAACCGGTATACTCTTTAGCCAATGTAAGGGTCGCGCATAGCTACCGTATCGGGGCGGGATGCCCTGTTTTTAAGGGGCGAGCCAGTCTTTCCCGGCCTCCTCCGGATTGTTCCCAGGAAGTGTACGCGTCTGCTTTGCCTTGGCATGATCGCGCTCTTGATCGGGCGCGCGGAGCGTTCGGTGTGGGTCGACTCCTCTCGTTGTTAATGAGTAAAAGTAACTTCAAGTGTCAGAGCGTAGCGACAACAATTTGCATGCTCAAACGCGAAAGTCCATAACGGGGTATTGGCTCCCTTGAGTCGCTGGCTCAGTCATGGCGACCGGCGTTACGTGGGCACTTTTTTGGGTAATCTGATTCGGCTTCGCAATTCAGGCGCGCCAACAGGATATTTCTGATCGCTTGAATGTGGTGCCGTTGCAGTATATCTAAATATGCTGCATTTTTTAGGAATTGAATATGAAGGTTTTCGTTACTGGCGGTCTTGGCCAAATTGGTTCGCACATTGTAGAGATGTTGCTGGAGCGGGGCGATGAAGTTGTCGCGATCGATAATCTTGCGACCGGGCGCCGCGAACACCTGAGTGCTCATCCTAATCTCAAATTGGTGATCGACACGATTGCAGACAAGAAATTGATCGACACGCTGGTGGGGGATTTTCGGCCGGATGCGATTGTCCATACTGCTGCGTCATATAAAGATCCCGATGATTGGTACAACGATACCTTGACCAATTGCGTCGGGGGTTCGAACGTTGTGGACGCAGCCAAGAAATTCGGAGTGAAGCGATTCGTATATTTTCAGACTGCGCTTTGCTATGGCCTGAAGCCGCTGCAGCAGCCGATTCGTCTCGATCATCCCCGTCTGCCTAACAGCAGCAGCTACGCGATTTCCAAGACGACCAATGAGTTCTACCTGGAGTTGTCCGGGGTGGACTTCGTAACGTTCCGATTGGCAAACGTAGTTGGTCCGCGCAATGTGGCCGGCCCGCTGCCGATTTTTTTCCAACGCCTCAAAGATGGCAAGCAGTGCTTCGTCGCCGAAGCACGCCGAGATTTCGTGTATGTGAAGGATTTGGCTCGTGTCGTACTCAAGGCGTGCGACGGTGTCGGTCATGGCGCATACCACTTTTCGTCGGGTACGGACATCGCCATTCAGGAGCTTTATGATGCTGTGGTCAAGGCGATGAAGTTGCCTGACAGCCCTGAGGCTGAAGTTCGCCCGCTTGGTCCGGACGACGTTTTCTCGATTTTGTTAGACCCTAGCCGGACTTTCCAGGACTTTGGTGAAATCTCGTTCACGCCACTGCAAGAGACCGTGTCCGCGGCGATTGATTATTACAAAGAGCACGGTACGCTTGGCGAATATACGCATTTGCGGCTGCAAGACAAGAAATGAGCTTCATCCACCGCTGCTAGATCAGCGCGAGTCCAGTCGTCTGGGCTCAAGCTGATTTAGGGCTGGTTGCCGAAGGAGCGGTATACCTTGGTCTCCAACAATTCTTCCTCGCGAAAAATATGAGGGCATTTCTGATGCCCCGGGTTCCGAGGGCATGTTCAATGTTTCCCGTCATCGGCCAGTCAATAAGTGGGAGTGACGCTCTGGAGAGTTCGTATCGAGGGCTCAAGAGTGAACTCGTTATTCCCTATGTGGCTGGCGACGTTGCAGCGGCAGGCCTAGGCGCTTCGAAACGAGAGGCTTTGGGTTGGAAGGCTTAAGTCGGAGTGAGAGATACTTCACCGCCAGTTGGCTGTATACGAAGCTCTCGGCGCCGACGATGTTTTATGCATCTGAAGCCGGTTTCTAACAATTAATAGGATCACGCATTCATGGTTCAACAGGATTTCTCTGGCGCCCGTATTCTGGTGGTGGGCGGTGCAGGTTTCGTTGGCAGCAATTTGGTGCATCAAATTTTGGCGCAGGGGCCTAAGGAAATTATCATAGTCGATAATCTCATGTCGTCCGACGTCACGAATATTCCCGCCGATACGCGGGTCCGCTTTGTGTTCGGGTCTATTACGGAAGACAAGATTCTTCATGCTTTGCCGGAAGACCTCGATTACGCGTTCCATCTGGCCTGCTATCACGGCAATCAGTCGTCGATTGCCGATCCTCTCGCCGATCATGACAATAATACGCTCACGTCTCTCAAGTTGTTCGATCGCTTGAAAGAAATTCGTACGCTGAAGAAAGTCGTTTACGCGGCGGCGGCTTGTGCGGTTGCGGAAAAAACCTATGGTGAACCTACTGCGACTACAGAGGAGCAGCCGGTAACGCTGTATCACGACAGCCCGTATTCAATCTCAAAGATTATCGGCGAGCTGTACGGCAATTATTATTTTGAGCGTTACAAGCTGCCTTTTGTCAAGGCGCGCTTCTCGAATGTCTATGGCCCGCGCGAAATTCTTGGCGCTGGGCAATGGCGTGGTACTCGGCACACGGTCTGGCGCAACGTAACGCCCACGTTCATATGGCGTTCCCTCAATGGTGAGTCGCTGCCGTTGGATAACGGCGGAAACGCCAGTCGTGACTTTATCTTCGTTGAGGACATGGCGCGTGGTTTGATGGCTTGTGCTCTTAAGGGAGGCGTTGGCGAAGTCTATAACTTGGCCACTGGCAAGGAAACCTCGATCCTTGAGCTGGCGACACTCATAAATGAGTTCACCTCCAATACGGCGGCGCTTGATCTGTTGCCAGCTCGTGATTGGGATCGCTCGGGCAAGCGATTTGCTTCGACCGAGAAAGCACAGCGTGTATTGGGGTTCAGCTCGACAATCGATATCCGCGAGGGTGTGCGGCGTACTGTTGAATGGACCAAGGCTAATAGAGACGTGATTGCCGCCAGTATCGAAAAGCACGCTAAACAGATGTCGCAATTGAGCTCCTAAACATGCAGATTCATGGAAACCGTTTCCTCGTTATCGGGGGGGCGGGCTTTATTGGCTCGCATGTCGTGGACCAATTGCTCGCGGCGGGGGCTGCGTCGGTGCGTGTCTACGATAATTTTTCGAGAGGCAGCGTCCAGAATCTGGCTCAGGCGCTGAAAGATCCGCGCTGCCACGTGTTTGGAGATGGCGGCGATATTCTGCATAGGGATATTCTTGCTCGCGCCATGGAAGGGGTCGACGGCGTTTTTCATCTGGCTGCGCTCTGGCTGCTTCAGTGCAACGAGTATCCGAGGTCAGCCTTCGATGTGAATGTTCAGGGAACGATGAATGTCGTTGAGACCGCGATTGCGCAGAGCATTCCGCGCCTTGTGTTCTCGTCCTCCGCTTCGGTTTACGGTGATGCTGTGTCCGAGCCTATGGAGGAGGATCATCCCTTTAATTGCCAGGAGTTTTATGGAGCCACCAAGGTTTGCGGTGAAATGCTCATTCGTGCTTTGGCGAACCGGGTACAGCAGCGGGGCGGCAACTTCACTCAAGTGGGTTTGCGGTACATGAACGTGTACGGGCCGAGGCAGGATGACAAGGGTGCATACATCGGGGTCGTCACCCGTATGTTAAATGCGCTCGATGCGGGCGACCGGCCTGTGATCCATGGCGACGGGTCCCAGGCCTACGACTTCGTCGACGTGAGAGATTGCGCGCGCGCCAACCTGCTCGCCATGGCTGCGGATGCCGATGGTGCCAACTTCAATGTGGGTACAGGTATCAAGACGACGATAGCGGAGTTGGCTGCGCAACTGAGCGAGCTGCATCCGTCCGGGATATCTGCAAGTTTTGAGGCGCTTGGGACTCGTCCTTTCGTGCGCAATCGAGTCGGGGCCACTGCTGGGGCCAAGGCGGGCATCGGCTTTGACGCCAGCATCGAATTGCGTCGGGGGCTGCAGGAACTTATCCGCTGGCGAGAGCACGCTCAAGGGGTTTGAAATGAATGCCAAGCTTGGTGTATTTAAATCGCTAAAGGTACTAGCGGGGTACCGTGAACGTTTGCTGGAAGGTGTCCTGCAAGATATTCGCCAGCGCTATATCGGTTCCGTTTTCGGCTCGCTTTGGGCCGTGCTTTATCCGCTGCTGCAACTGAGCATCTACGCCGGCCTTTATAGTTTCGTATTTAAGATCCGACCTGCTGGTTTGACTGAGTCCGGGTATGTGATTTTGGTATTTTCCGGCCTGGTTCCGCTTATGGCATTCAACGAGGCCATGGCCGCAGCCGCGGCTTCGCTTTCGTCTCACAAGAATCTGCTGCTTAATACTGTTTTTCCTGCAGAGCTGATCCCCTTGCGGGCAGCGCTCGCGGCGCAGATTACCAGCGTTTTTGGTCTGACCATTACGCTCATCGCTGGCTTTGCACTGGGCCATACCAGTTGGCAAGCTGTATTGCTGGTGCCGGTGTTTTGGGTGCTCCTTTTGATGATGGCCATGGGAATCGGTTGGCTATTATCTCTGCTTTCCCTGGTGGCGCGGGATATCCAGCACGGTCTAGGTTTGGTGACGATGTTGCTATTTGTGCTAAGCCCGTTCGCCTATACGCCTCAAATGGTGCCACAGGCCTTGAAGGCTGTGCTGTATCTGAATCCACTGTCGTATTTCGTCATGACGTTCCAGGCGCTGATCTGTTACGGCACCTGGCCTGATCCAATCCATGCAGGCGGTGCTGTAATTCTGGCGTTGGTTAGTTTTTTTGCAGGCTTCAGCCTTTTCCAAAGAGCAAAATATGTCTTCTTCGACTACGCCTGAACCGCTTGCAATCAGCCTGAAGAATGTCTCGAAGATTTACCGGCTGCATGGCAGTCAGGGCGATCAGCTTATCGATGTTTTAGGTTTGCAGAGATTCGGCTTCAGGACCCGCACGCCAGCGAAAGAATTCGCTGCTTTGCGGGATTTGAATCTCGATGTGCCTCGTGGCCATCGCATTGGTATCGTTGGTAGAAACGGTGCGGGCAAGACTACCTTGCTCAAATTGATTTGCGGAAATTTTCAACCGACGATTGGCGAGGTTGACGTTCAGGGTACTGTGCAGGCCCTGATGAGCGTTGGTCTTGGTTTTCACCCTGAATATACTGGCCGTGAAAATGTCGAAGCATCGCTGCAATATAATGGTTTGGCCCGGCGCGATTACGAGGAGGCAGTTCAAGGAATCATAGATTTCTGTGAGCTCGGGGAGTTTCTGGATCAGCCCTTCAAGACCTATTCTCTGGGCATGCAAGCCCGTCTGATGTTTGCCACGGCAACGGCGGTTCGTCCCGACATATTGATTGTCGACGAAGTGCTGGGGGCAGGTGATGCGTATTTTGTCGCCAAATCCAAGATTCGAGTAGAGCGTCTGGTCAATTCGGGATGTACTATGCTGCTGGTGTCGCACTCTATGCAGCAGATTCTTGAGCTCTGCGACGAAGTTATCTGGATGGATAAAGGCCAGATACGCATGCGGGGAGAGGCCTTCTTGGTGGTAAAGGCATACGAGGAATACCTGCATGGCCCCATCGCTCAGCTCGACCCTAAAGATTCGGGTTTACCGGCCCTGATTAAGCCTGCTGCCATTGAAGAGTCCGAAGAGATCGGCGATTTGCCGCCTCGGGCAATGGAATTGCCATCAGAGGTGCTACTCCAGGAACCGCATTTTTTGCCTCATGCAGAGAATGTGCGTTTACCCAGTGCTCCGCCTGCAGCATTCCATTTCGAGGCCCCCGGTGGATTATCGCGTTGGGATTCGGACAAAGGGCTGAAGGTTATCGGTTTCGCATTGATGACCGAGCGTGGGCTGAGCGATACGATGATGAGCATGCGTCCCGCTGAGTTTGTTATCGATCTGGTCGCAGAGCAGGATGGCATTTTCCACTGCCGCTATGGCATTGCGTTGAATGATCACTTGGGAACATGCGTAACCCGCTTATTCAGTCCAGGGGATCGCTTTGAAATCAAGGCGGGTGAACAGCGCCGGATTAGGATAATGCTGAATCCGTGCCAAATCGGGCCTGGCGAATATACCGTCGGTATTAGCATTCTTCCTTATACTCCGCTGGAAATGCTAAACAGCTGCAGCCGCTACGATTTGCTCAGCCGGAGTTTTGCCATCCATGTTAAGATTCCGGAATCGCTCGGTTCGGTGGCGTCTGGTTTTTTTCACACTGCCGAATGGAAATTCGGTTAATAAGTATAACGGCAATGACTACTTCCACGCCCCCCTCCTTTATTCGAGAGCCTCTCGAGGTCGTTGACGGAATTCCTGTTTTCTCCAAGCCTGACCGCTACATAGAAAACTACGCAAAAATTGCTGCCGATCACGTTGCTGCAATGCTTCCCGGCAACGAGAATCCGTTTATCGAGCAAGAATTATGGAAGCTGCTCGAAGAGTCCACCCGAAAGTTGCTGGAAAAGCATGTTGCGGATGGGGCACGGGTTCTGGATGCAGGCGTGGGCTTGGGACGTGTCCTGGGGCCGATGACGCAATATGACCGATATGGCATCGACATTACGTTCGATTACCTGAAGCGGGCACGGTCGAATAACTTTACCGTTGCTTTCTCGCGCATTGAAGATATGCCTTTCGATGACGGATCTTTTGATGCCGTCATGGCCTGCGATGTGCTTGAGCACGTGATCGATCTGGAAAAGTGCTGTACGGAACTATTGCGTGTGCTGCGCCCGGGAGGCACGTTGGTGATTCGCGTGCCCTACCTGGATGACATGGAGGCCTACCTTAACGAAGACCTGCCATATGAATTCATTCATCTGCGCTCCTTCGATGTCGCGACCTTGCGCATCCTGTTCGGCAAGGTTCATGGAATGGATTATGTGGAGCATTCGTTCGTTGCCCCATATCTCAAAGACACCTTGTTGAAGGTGCGGCTGCTGCCGCTGAATTCGCGTGTTGCGGCAGCTGCAAAAGACGCGACCGGACCTGATCATCCGCTTTGGCTTTTGCGAAAGGTCGTTGAGGTTTCGAACGAAGAATTCAGAAATTGGCTGGCTGCGCTTAAAAATGATAATCCCGTTATTTATAACGAGATAGTTCCTGAATTGCTTGACGGTCTTGAAGTCAATGTTGTTTTCAAAAAGCCGGCCTGACATCATGCATCTTTCAGAACAGTTTGATGGTGTCATCATACTGGCGGGATCCGATTGGAAAAATGGACCGCGTGGCATCGATTGTGAATATGCCATACGATTTGCGCGGGAGATTCCCGTGCTGTTTTTGCAGCGCGATTATGGAACGCGGGATTCCATTTTCATCGAACCCAGTGGCGTCGAGCATATCGACCTCTTGCGGGTGAGTAGCGCCATATCGGACGTTGAAATTGAGCAGATTAGAAAGCTGTTGAGCCAGCGCGGGGTGAAGAGGCCTCTTTGTTGGTTCTATTACGCCAAGGGCTGTCAACCGCTGATAGATGGCTTGCCCCACGCCTTTCGTGCTTACCATGCCCCGGAAACTAGCCCTTCTCGCGTAACAGCCTGGGATCCCGTTTCGGAAGCGCTGCCTGACGCGCTGCAGGCTCTGGTGCAGCGCGTCGATTTCATGATTGCCGGCCGTGCGGCCATTGGCGACAGCTATGTCGCGTCCGGGCAGTTCAAAGCCGCCTATGCTGTGGTGGAAGACGGCTTCAATCTGGCACCTTTTCTGGCAGTAAGCGGGAAACCGCCCGAATCGGTCGCGGGGCATCGGCCTGTCGCTTTATTCAGCGGAAGTATCGACCAACAGGTTGACTACGTTCTGTTGCTGGACATCGCCCAGCGTATGCCTGACTGGGAATTCCGTTTTTGCGGCAACGTTAAAGCAAACGCTGCATGGAGTGCGCTGCTGCAGCAACCCAATGTCGTTTATCTGGGTGAGGAGGCTCCTGAGCAGGTGGCAGCGCATATGCATGAGGCGACTGTCGGAATTATTCCGGCTGTGCACAGCGAAGGGGCGAGTAATTCGTTCCAACGCGTTGCTTATGAATATCTCGCTTGTGGTCTTCCGGTGGTGTCCGTTGCCATTGACGGCCTGAATCTTGACTCGCAATTGTTCTCGATTGCGTCGTCTGGCGAGGAGTTTGGAAATGCCATCAGAGCAGCGCGAGAGGCGAGGTCGGTTGATTCGTTGATCCAAAGGCGTAGGGCTGCCGCTCAAGAACACTCCTATGAAACTCGCTTCGCTCACGCGTCACAGCATTTATTGACGGCTAGCGCTGCTGCGCTGCAGGCGCCCAAAAAGCTGCGTATTTGTCTGTTGTACGACAGCGTAGACGCAATCCAATCTAGTGTCGCCGTAGAGCATCTTAGTGCTTTTGATAAGTATTCCAGGCACGAAATTACTTATATTCCGGCGACGTCGGAGTTTTGGGCTGATGCCGAACAAAACGATCAGCTACTCGATCTGTCGGTGTTCGATGCCGTTGCCGTACACTATTCAATCAAGCTTTCTGCTGCGAATCATTTCGATGAAGGAGTGGCTCGGGCGCTAAGCAGATTTTCCGGATTGAAGGTCCTCTTTATTCAGAATGAATTTGAGGGGGCTGACGTTGCGCGCAATTGGATGCAGCGTATCTGTTTTGGTCTTGTCTACACGTGCGTGCCCCCAGAAAGTGTGGCTGCGGTATATCCACCCTCCCAATTTCCGTCTACCGAATTTCGGTCTACGTTGGCGGGTTATGTGCCGGAGAGTTCTTCGCTCGATGTAAAAAGCAAGCCGCTGAATCAGCGCAAGGTGTGGATCGCTTACCGAGGAACTTCCATCAGTGCTCTTGCGGGCGCTTTGGGGCACGAAAAGTATCGAATCGGTGCGGAGATGAAGGTCATATCCAGAGTGCGCGGTCTGCCAGTGGATATTGAGGTGGAAGGTCGCAAGCCAATTCGCGGCGATGCCTGGTACGCGTTTCTGGGAGCTGCTCGGTCCATTTTGGGTGTGGAGAATGGTGCCAGTGTCTTTGATTTCGACGGTGGGTTGGCGAAAGAAGTCGAGACTCTCAGGGCGGACAATCCGAATATTGCGTTCAAGGAAATCTCGAGCCGGCTCTTCGCTTCACGCGAAGGCTTGGTTCCTATGAATTACGTGCCGGCCGAGATTTTTGAGGCAATCAGGCTACGCACCGCGCTAATTTTGTTCGACGGTCAGTATTCCGGAGTTATTCAAGCCGATAAGCACTATATTCCGTTGCGTAAGGACTTTTCCAATGTCGATGAGGTATTGGCGAAGCTTGCCGACGATGATTATGTGACCGCATTGACGCAACGGGCCTATGACGACGTGGTGGCATCGCAGCGCTATTCCTACCGGACCTTCGTCGAAGGAATTGACCGGGATATCGAATCGCGGATTTACCGAGTGCGTCGTGCTCCGCCCCTGTTCGCGGCGTTGTTCACTTTGAAGGATGACAACACTCTCTCTCCCGCGTTGCCATTGTTGGGCAAGGGGCTTTGGAGTGGTTTGCATCCGTTGGGCAGGCCTGCTGCGGTTTCGGTGATTGCTTCCAGAATGCCCAGCAAGTCAATATTGACTGAGGGAGCCAGGCCGCGTTGGGTCCGCATGTTGATACGCGTTTGGCATTTGGTTCCGACGGGTATCCGCAAGCGGCTGTCTCCTCGTCTTCGAGCGCTCACTGGGCAAGACTAACGAGTGTGTAGCAAGACTCGGGGCGTAGCTCAGCCTGGTAGAGTACTGCGTTCGGGACGCAGGAGTCGGAGGTTCGAATCCTCTCGCCCCGACCACTTGATGTGGTCGAATTCTTGAAAGTGTTTCCCGACACTTTCAGCTGAAAGCCGGTATCGCGCAAGCGGGCCGGCTTTTTTGCGTTTGCGGGGCTTGTGCGCCAGGGGTTTGCAGCCAGGGCGGCGCGCAGGGCTGACTCTGGTTTCGACCCGTTACGTTCGGCAGGGTGTGGCCGAAGGGGACTGGATAAAATTCAAGCCTTCTCATCTGCCTGCCTTCCAGATCCATGATGACACTGGTCCAGCGAACCCGCGCAAGCCTGTTGCCCGTCGCGATGGCGGGCTTTTTATTGTGCGGGCAGGCGGCATACGCCGCGCCCCAGGCACAGGGGGCAGGCCAGGCGGCCGATGCGGCCACGCGTGAGCTGACTGTCGATATTGCGCAGCTACCCGACCTGGCCTTCCGCCTGGAAACGCCAGAGGGGCTGTCGTGGACGAAGGACGGCTCGGTGATGAAGGGCCTGGAGGAATCGGGCCTGGTCGCCGATTTCACGCGCTTGATGATCGGGCAGGGCGCGCAGCAGCCCGGCAGGCTGCGCATCACCCTGTACGTCGCCGACGTGGTGCCCACGCGCGCCGCGCTGCCAATGGATTACGCCCGCTTGATGGCCAAGGGATTTGGCAATGGCGAGGACGAGGAAGAGGCCATCGAGGACGGCGCCGGCAATGTCATCAGCGCCAATGTCACGACGGTGGTTTCCCGCGACGAGCATCTCAAGTCGGCCGCGCCGTCCCGCAGCCTGATCGGCGTGTGGCGGCGGGGCCTGAAGCTGCTGGTCGTGCGCGCCGATATGAATCCGGCCGAGGCGGATGTACTGATGCCCCAGCTGCGGCAGATGATGCGGTCGCTGACCTTTCAGCATCCGATGGCGTCGGATCCGCTGATGGCGGGCATGGTCAGGCACACCGTACGGCTGCCGTCGGGCAAGGACCTGCATTTTCTGCTGCCACCGAACTGGCAGTCGATCGGCGCCTTCGACGAACCGGGGGTGTTTGCTTCGCAGATGTTCCAGGACCAGGCGAGTATCGGCAGGCCCCCGTATGTCTCTGTCTTCGGCATGGGCATCGAACCGGGCGCAACGATGACGCCGGAACGGTTACGCGACGGCGCGGACAGGGTGTCGAAGCTGTTGCTGGATCGCACTCGCCGCAACAACGGCTACACCCATCGCCAGAGGGTTTCGGCAACGCATGTGATCGGGTTCGAGAACGTCGCCGGGCTGGATGCCCTGTTTGTCGACGATGTCTCGTCGGATAACCCGCTGGAGCCTGACCTTGCCACGCAATCGCACCTGGTGGCGTTGCATGGCAAGCCGGAGACGGTGATCGGCTATTCGCTGGCGGTCAGGACGAAGACTTCGGACTGGCGCGAGATCGGCGCCATGATGCACGCGAACTTCGTGCAACGGCTTCTGGTTGATTCGATGATGGAAGAAGCGCCCAGGCTCGGCAAGCCCTGAGGGCTCGCCCCGAGGCAGGGCAGGACAACGCCGAAGGCGCGGGAACTTGCGTCGTGCCGCTATCTCAGGATCATCGTGTGGCGCCGCAGTGGCGCCTGGAAATAGACATAGCCGATTTCGTTGACTCGGCCGCGCAGTACGATCTGCCGGACATCGGTCGCCACGTCTTCGCCGTCGTCGGCTTGAATCGTGGCTTCGATGCAGTCTCCGGGTCGATAGCCCGTCGTTTTGACGACAAGATTCAAGTCGACGTAGTGATCGACCTCGTCGGCGGTAACGCGTGCATTGTCAGGGCCGTTGGTCCAATAGATGTCATCGACCTGGCCGCCCCGCCTGACGGTGGGAGTGTCGCAGGCCGTGGATGGCGCGAGGATGCGGATGGGGGCCTGTGGCGCAACCGGCGTGTCGCTGGAATCGCGCGGCGACGTCTGGCGGGTGGGCGGCGGCAGATCAGGCGCCGCTTGTCCGGTGGCAAAGGCAGGCCAGGCGGCGAGCGCGATGGCCAGCGCAGGCAGACGGCGGGCCAATGTCATGGTGGGCATTCCCGTTCGGCAAGGGTTCATGATGCCGCGTTCACGAGACGCCTCGCGCGTCAGCCCCGGACGCCGTGCCTGCGCGCTTTGGGGGAAGCGGGGCGAAGTAGCCGACCACCAGCAGCAATGCGCCTACGCCGATGAACGACACGATCCGCGCCAGGCCGCCGCTGTTGCTCAATTCCACGAAGATCAATTTGGCGACGACCACGGCGATCAGCGTCGCGCCCGCGAGCCAGATGGTCCGGCGCTCGCGCAGGTGGCCGCCAATCATCAGGCCCAGGGCGATCAGGGTCCAGACGATCGACAGGCTGGCCTGAACCAGCATGGATTCGAGCAGCGCGCTCAGTTCGTAGGGCAAGCCTGCCCAATGATGGGCGCTGCGCATGACCACGGCGGTGAAGAAGGCGAGCAGCGACACACCGGCGATCGCTTCACCGCTGATGCTTGTGTGGTTGCGGTGCATGGCCACCTGGCCGAGCGCGCTGCGCGACCACTGGACCACGCCGAACAAGGCGAACAGCAGGCCGATATCCAGGGGGTTGAGCACCGGCACGTAGGGCAGCGGGGCGGCATCGCCCGCGCTGGCGATGTTGGCGAGCCAGAACCAGCCCAGCACCAAGACGGCCAATGGCAGCGCCGCAAGCAGCCGGTATTCGCGGGCATAGGCGGACACCGGCCATGGCCACGCGCGCGGCATCGCCATCAGCACCAGGTACAGGCTGGGCAGGAGGGCCCAGCCGAGCCAGTGCCAGGCGCTGTGCGGCACGGCCAGCATCAGCAGGCCGTAGCGCAATTCCAGGGTCAATATGCCGATCAATAACCAGCAACCCAGAACGTGGGCCAGGCTTGCCACCCGTGCTGGCAGCATCGGCGCCAGGCGCCGCAACGAGATGACGTGCACGGCGAACAAGGCGGCCCATGCCAGCCAGCCGAAGTGAGCCGCCGGGTGGTAACGCGGGGTCCAGCTGAAGAACAGTACCAGGGCGGCCGCGGGCATTAGCGCGCAACACAGCACACCCAGGGCAGGCCAGTCCAGGCGCTTTGCCAGGAAGGTCCACAACGCCACGCTCAACGCGGCGGCGCCCAGCAGCAACACCGCGGACAGATCGACCGGCGCAAAGCGCAGCACTTCCGTGATCCAGGCCAGCGACCACCACGCCGCGCCCCACGCGAGCAGCGATATGGACAAGCGCGGCAGGTGCAGCGGCGGGATCGAACGGGTTTGGGCGGCGGCATGCAGGCGCCAGGCGCCGGCCATGGCCGCCAGCCCCAGCGTCAGGGGCGTCCAGAACTGGCTGTTGACCAGCGGCCGCGGGCCGGCCGGGGCGGGGCCGAGCGCCAGGAACATATCCGCCGAATGGCCGACCAGGCCCAGCTGTTGCAGCAGGAACAGCAGGCCGCCAAGGCCCTGCACGGCGAACGCCGCGAGCAGGAAGGTGCTGGAAGGCAGTCGCAGGCCGACGAGCAATGTCGCCAGCCCGGCCAGCGCCCAGCTGACGGCCGTGCCTTGGTGCGAGAAAAACAGCGGCGCCAGCAGGTACAGGAACGTGAGCCCGGCGCTTGCCAGCACCGGCAGGCCCGATTTTTCCCAGGCACGCGTTTGCGCGGCAGGCGTGTTGCGCAGCAGGTTGAAACTGCATAGCAACGCGGCGCCCAGCATCAGGGCGCCCAGCGGCGAGCCGTCGAGCAGGCTATGGCTGCCGGTTTGCAGTTCGCTGAGGAACGCGAGCGCCGAGCCGAACTGCAACAGCAAGGCGAAGGCGCGGGCCATGGGGCGAGGCTGGCGCAGCCCCAGCCAGTAGATGCCAGCCCCTTCCACCGCCCAGGCGGCGGCGGTCCAGTTGGCGTCCAGCGCGAGCGGAATCGACAGGCTGGCGAACACCAGCCCCAGCACCAGGCACGCCTGGCTCAGCAGCGCGCCGCGGCCCACGTTGAGAAAGCGGGCCAGGCCCATGTAGAGGCCGCCCAGCACCAACGCGCTGAAGGCGGTTGCATACGCGATGTGTTGCACCAGCGCGACCTGCAGGCCAAAGCCCACCAGCGGTGGGCCAAACAGCAGCGTGCCGTCGACATAGTCGTTCTTGTGCGCCGCCCAGTGCGACCGCGCCTGGCGGCTGCCGTCCACGGGGCCGTCGGGCATTTCGCGCAGTTTGCGGCGGGCGAACAGCAGGCCGATGGCCAGGTACATCGCGAAGAACAGGATCAGGAACGGTTCGGTGCTCCACAGCAATTGCGGCGTGTAGGTGCTCAGGCCCCAGGTCAGGCCGATGCTGAAGGTGCCGGCGAATCCGATCAGGTTCAGCGGGCGCCAAGCCTTGAACCAGGCAATGGCCAGGATGCCCGCGTTGAGGATGGCGAAGTAGCTGAACAGGGCGATGTGGCTGCCGTCGCCGGTGGAGGTCAGGACGGGGGCGGCAAACCCGCCCAGGGCGGCGGCGCAGGCCAGGGGGAACGCGTCCTGGGTGACCGCCAGGGTGGCCGAGAACACCGTTACCGCCACCAGCAGGCCGAAGGCCGTTGCCGGGCCGAGCAGCGGATGCAGGCGCATGGCGGCGAACACCGTCAGGTACAGCACGGCAATGCCAGTGCCCTGGAGGATCAATGCGTACTGCGCATTGCGTGACCGCAGCCACCACCCCAACCCCAGCAGGACCAGGGCGGCCGCGGCGACGCCGGCATAACGCAGTTCGATCGGCACGACCATGCCTTCGGTGGCGTAGCGCAGCAGGAAAGCCAGGCCGAAGAACAGCAGCACGGCGCCGACGCGGAGCACGGAATTGCCACCAAGCAGCCAGTCCCGCGCGCGGACGAAGGCCTGTTCGGCCAGGCTGGGGCCGCGGGGCTGGGCGCGCGGCGTGCGTGTCTCAGCCGGTGTGGGCTGGGACGCGGGGGCGGCGGCGGGGGCGGATTGGGCGGGGCCTTGCGGCAGTACGGCCCGGGACGGGGCGCGTTCGTAGATCTGCGTGGTGGCCGGCTCGGGGTGGACCGCCGCCGGCTGCGCCAAGACCGGCTCCGCTGCGGTGGTCGTTGCGGCAGGCGTGTTGCCGCCGCCGTCCAGCCGGGTCACTCGCTGCTCGATGGCCGCCACGGCCGCCAGCGCCCGCTTCAGCTCGATATCCTGCCGTACCGCCAATGCGTTCAGGCGCCGCAGGACGAAAGCCTGGCCGACGATCAAGCCGAGCAGTCCGCCGGCGAGGGTGGCCTCGACAGAATCGATCAGCCCGGCGCCGATTCCCATTCCCACCAGCATGAAGATCCATTGCACTCTCGGTTTCCCCGAATAGCCCTGCGGCCTCCGGGAAAGCATATCCAAATTGGCGGCCTTTATGTGTCACTGATTACTTTTTTGCAAGGACGGCCGTCGGTCCGCTTGCCCGATCCGCATGACCGACTTGCCGATCTGTTCCCGCGCCTCGATCCGCGCATGCACCTGTTGCACGTCATCCATGGCGTAGTGGCCCTCGATGTCGATACGCAGTGCGCCTTCGAGGATGGCGCCGAAGACGGCGTCGGCGCGGCGCTGGACGGTGGCGCCGTCCTGCATGTGGTCGGCCAGCCGCGGGCGGGTCAGGAAGAGCGAGCCGGCTTCGCCGAGTTCGATCGGGTCCAGGTCGGTGACCGAGCCCGACACGTTGCCATAGTTGATGACCAGGCCGCGCGTGCGGCAGGCCCGGAAGCTGTGGCGCAGGGTGGATTTGCCGACCGAGTCGAACACCACATCGACGCCCTGGCCCTGGGTGGCTTGCCGGATGCGGTCGGCAAAGCCGCCGGCGTCGTAGGGCATCGCGTGATCCGCGCCGCGCTGCCGGGCGATCCCGCATTTCTGGGCGGTGCTGCCGGTGGCGAAGACCGTGGCCCCGCAGCGCTTGGCCATCTGCACCAGCAATTGGCCGATGCTGCCCGATGCGGCATGGATCAGGCAGGTGCTGCCGGGCTGCAGGCGGGCAATGTCCTGGACCAGGTAATGGGCGGTGGCGCCCTGGAAGATGGCCGCGGCGGCCAGGTCGAACGGGATCGCGTCCGGGATCTTGGCAACCCTGGCGGCCGGGATGCTGGCGTATTCGGCGTAGCTGCCCCAGGCGATGCACCAGGCCACGCGGTCACCGGGGGCCAGGTGCGCGACGCCTGCGCCCACCTGAACGATTTCGCCCGCGCCTTCCATGCCCAGGGTGCAGGGCAGTTGGACGGGGTAGGTGGCGGACGTGGCGTATTTGCCCTGGCGGGTGTGCACATCCATGAAGTTGATGCCGGCGTAGACGACCTTGACCACGACGTGGCCGGGCGTGGCGATGGGCTTGGGCTGGTCGACACGGATTTGCAGCACGTCGGGACCGCCGTAGCTTTCGATGAGGATGGCTTTCATGGCAAGGAATGATCGGGTTGTGAAGGTGGGGTTGGCGGGAGGGCGCTTGGGGCGGGCGGCAGGGTTTGGCAGAAATTCAGTCTTACGCAACGGTAAAAGCCGCTGTAAGGTTAGAAAATTCCCCAATAATTCACGTTATCCGTGAGGAAATAACCCGATGTTCGATTGGCAAGACCTGTATTGCTTCACCGTCCTGGCGCGCACCGGTTCGCTGTCGGCGGCGGCGCGCGAGTTGCAGGTCGAGCACGCCACCGTGGGGCGGCGGATCGACGCATTGGAAAAGTCACTCGGTTTGCGGTTGGTGGACCGGCTGCCCCGCAGCCGTCCCTTGACCGAGGATGGCCGGGCGCTGGCCCGGCTGGCCGCCGGCATGCAGGACATCGGCACCGGCGTGGCCCAGTTGTCGCGTATCGCCGCCATCGAGGTGGCGGGCACGGTCAAGGTCAGCGCGCCGCCCTCGCTGGCCAGCCATTGCATTGCCCCGCGCATGGCCGCGCTGCGCGAGCAATATCCCAAGCTCAACGTGGTGCTGCTGCCGTCGCTGTCGCTGGTGGCGCTGGACCGGGGCGAGGCCGATATCGCGCTGCGCACCGTGCGCCCGGAAGAACCGGCCGTGATGCGCCGGCGGATCGGCGTGGTGCGATTCGCGCTGTACGCGAGTCCAGCGTTCGGCGATACGCCCGCCGAGCAATGGCGCTTCATTGCCTACGACGACAGCGCCGATCATCTGCCGCAGCAGGCCTGGTTGCATCAGATCCGGCGGCACCGGCCCGTGGTGTTCTGCGCCAGCGACCTGACCGCGCAGCAGATGGCGGCGCGCGCCGGCGTGGGGGCGGTGGTCTTGCCGACGCTGGTGGGCGACAACGACAGTGCGCTGCAACGCCTGCCGGTGGACAGTGCAGCGCCCGTGCGGGACATCTGGCTGACGGTCTATCCCGATCTGCGGCGGTCGCCCTCAATCAAGGCCGTCATGGATTTCCTGGTGGCGTGCGTGCAGCAGGAACCCCGGTTGCAGGCATGAGTGGCGGGGCTGGGGGCTTGCGGATGCTTCCCGTGCGTCAGGATCAAGGCACCGGCCAGGCTACGGCCGCCGGATGAAGCGCGCGGCGCAGCTGGTCGAGATCTTCGGGCGTATCCAGGTCGCTGACATAGGCCTGCCGATCGCTGACAAACGGCGCGGTGGCCCGCGGCCAGGATGATGGTGGCGATGGGGGATGCATGAGCGGCGGCCTATAGTCCGCACACGCTGCCGTGCGGCGCCTCGGCGCTGCCCGAGGTGCGCGCCTTGCCGTCGCTCACGCTTTCCAGGCCGCCATGCTGGGCGCCGTTCTTGGCGGCGACCACTTCGGCCATGATGGACAGGGCGATCTCGGCAGGCGTCTTGCTGCCGATGAAGATGCCGGCCGGGCCGCGCAGCCGGGCGAGGTCGCCGTCGGTCATGCCGAAGTGTTCGCGCAGGCGCGCGCGGCGCTGCTGGCTGTTCCTGCGCGAGCCGATCGCGCCGATGTAGAACGCGTCGGACTGGACGGCGTCGATCAGCGCCAGGTCGTCGAGCTTGGGATCATGCGTCAGGGCGACGACGGCGGTGCGCCGGTCGGGCTGCAACCGCAGGATCAGGTCGTCGGGCATTTCCCGTGTGAAGGCGACGCCGTCGGGGCGCCAGGCGTCGTCGTGCGCGTCGCGCGGGTCGCAGACGATGATCTCGAAGCCCAGCGTCAGCGCGATCTGGCACAGGAAGCGCGTCGTGTCGCCTGCGCCGATCACGATGAGGCGGGCGGTGGGGCCGAAGCAGGCGGTCAGCGTGGATCGGGTCAGCCGGGGCAGGCTGTCGGGCGGTCCGTCGGTCAGGGTGGCCCGCCCGGTTTCCAGGTCCAGCGCGCGTTCCAGGCAGCGGCGCCGGCGGCAGCCGTCCAGCAGCGCGGGTAGTTGGCTGTGGGGGCCGACGCTTTCCAGCACCAATTCGATCGTGCCGCCGCAGGGCAGGCCGAAGCGATGCGCATCGTCGGCCAGGACGCCGTAGCGCAGCACCTCGGTGGGCGCGCCGCCGGGCCGTGCTTGCAGCCGGCCGTTGCGGACGCGGTCCAGCAGATCGTCTTCGATGCAGCCGCCGGACACGGAGCCGGCCACCTGGCCCAGGCCGTTGATGGCCATGATCGAGCTGGGCGGCCGGGGAGACGAGCCCCAGGTTCGCGCGACGGTGACCAGCCAGACGGGTTGCCCGGCATCGTGCCAGGCGACGGCGCTTTCGAGCACCAGGGAGGTGATGTCGGTCATGGCGGTCTCACGCGTTGAGCACCGCGCGCACGGCGTCGGGGGTGAAGGGCGCTTCATAGAAGCGCCGGCCGGTGGCGTCAAAGAGCGCATTGGCAATGGCGGCGGGCCCCGGCACGGAGGCGGATTCGCCGGCGCCCATGGGCGGCTCGTCCTGGCGCGGAATCAGCAGCACCTCAATGGGCGGCAGGTCCTTGAAGCCGATGATGGGGTAGCCGCCCCATTCACGGCTGGCCACGCCGGCATCATTGAAACTGACTTTCTCGAGCAGGCTGCGGCTGAGCGTCTGGTTGACGTTGCCGTGGATCTGATGGCGCACGCCGTCTGGGTTGACCACCATGCCGGTGTCCTGGCCCACGACGACGCGATCGACACGGATGCGGCCGCTTTCCGGATGCACGCACAGGTCGATGACCCAGGCCGCCCAGGCGGCGCCAAAGCCCGGGAACTTGCTGTGCACGTAGCGGGCATAGGCGACGCCACGGCCATGCAGCAGGCCATCGGACGCGGGCAGGCCACGCGTGCCGGGTGCGGATCGACGCCAGCCGGCGTGCCTGGCGGTGGCTTCGATCAGCGCGATGGCGCGGGGGTCGTCCAGGTGCCGGGTGCGGTAATCGACGGGGTCCACGCCCGCGGCGTGGGCCAGTTCGTCGATCATGCAGTCATGCGCGAACGAGTTGGGCAGCGCGGAGACGCCGCGCAGCCAGGATGCCCGCATGATGGGCGGCATGTCGTGACAGACGATGCGCCGGTGCGGATAGCGATAGGGGGGCGCGGCGGTGCGATCGCCCATTTCCAGGGTGCGGGGTTCGCCGGACACGCCGCCGGTCAGCAAAAGCGCCAGCAAGGGCGCGTCGTTGGACGGGTAGCGCACGCCGAAGTCGTAGGCCAGCAAGCTGCCTTGCGCGTCCAGGGCAGCGGTGACGTCCATCAGCTGGCCCGTCCCCTTGGGCTCCCATTGATGTTCCTGTTCGCGCGTCAGCTGGACGCGAACCGGCGCGGCGACCGCCATGGACAGCAAGGCGGCATCCGCGCAGACGTCGTCGGCGCAGTTGCGGCCGTAGCAGCCGGCGGCCTCGAGCCGCACGATATCGATGCGGTCTTCGCCCAGCTTCACCAGGCGGTCCAGGTCGGTGCGCAGCATGTGGGGGTTCTGGGTGCCGGCCCAGACCGTCAGCCGGCCGTCGCGGAAATCCGCGACGGCGCATGACGGGCCGATGGACGCGTGCATCTGGTACGGCCAGACGTAGGTGCGTTCAAGCCGCTGGGCGGCGCCCGCACAGGCCGCATCGACGCCGTCGTCATCGATCAGCGTGCGTGCGCGCGCCGGTTGGCTGCGGATGGCGTGGGCCAGGTCGCGCAGGTCGGGCGCGGGCGGCACGGGTTTCCAGCGGACCTTCAGCGCGCGCATGGCGGCGATGGCCTGCTCTTCGCGATCCGCCACCACGCCGACGAAGTCGCCTTGCACCACGACCTGGACCCGGCCGGGCAAATGCGCGACCGACTCGTGGTCCACATCGATCAGGCATTGGCCGATGAATCCGCCGGCATCGCGACCCGGGTGCGGGGGGCGGATAACGCGGCCATGGCGCATGCCGGGCATTCGCACGTCGTGCACGAAGCTGAGTTCGCCGGTGGCCTTGGCGGGGATGTCCACGCGCGCCACGCCCTGGCCGACGATGCGGTAGTCCTGGGTGGGTTTGAGCCTGACTTCCTGATCGGGGCCGGCAAGCTCCAGGCGGACGTGCCGGCCTCGCAGCAGTTGACCGTAGTGCAGGGTGCGCGGATCGGCATCCTGTATGAAGCGGATGACACCGTCGCGCACGCGCAGCGCATCGCGTGCCACGTTCCAGTGCGCGGCGGCGAGCCTCAGCAGATGCTCGCGCGCCTGGGCCGCGGCGCGGCGCAGGGGCACCGCCGATATCTGGATGCTGGCGCTGGCGATCGTCGGCCCCTGGTTGGGCGCCGCATTGGTATGCCCCAGGACCATGTCCAGCTGCGCCAGCGGCACATCCAGTTCTTCGGCGACGATCTGCGCCAGCGAGGTGCGGATGCCGGTTCCCAGATCGACGTGGCCATTGAACGCGATTGCCCGCCAGCCGGGCGCCTCTTCCCGGGCGCAGAGGGCGACGAAGATTTCCGGTGTGGCCTGGACGTAATCAGAGGCCGTCCCCGGTTGCCCCGGCGCGGGCCGGGGCGGGGCGGAGGGCTTGCGCACGATCAGCAATGCGTCGGGGTGAGCGAGCAGCGCGTCGTACTGCGCATGGGGCTGGGGCAGGTTCATGGGATGGCGACAATCCGGGCCAGGGGCTGATTATGCCGACAATTCATTGCGCCAGAATCCGGGTCAACCCGCCACCGCCCGGGTGTCGGCCAAGGCCTGCGCCAGCGGCATGACGGCCGCGTATTTCTGCGCCATGTCGAACAGGTTGCTTTCGTGCGGCCCCAGGGCGCGGTCGCCGCAGCAGTCGGACACGACCAGCGGACGAAAGCCCGACTGCATGGCGTCCACGACGCTGGCGCGCACGCAGCCGCTGGTGACGCAGCCGGCGACCAGCAGCGTCTGCACACCGCGCTGGGCCAGCCACGGCGCGAGCATGGTGCCGAAGAACGCGGACGGCGTGCTTTTGCGCACCACGTATTCACCGGGGGCGGGCGCCAGCTCGGGCACGATGGCGCTGTTGGGACTGTCTTCTTTCAGGGTGAGCATGCCCGGCACCTTCAGGCAGAAGATGTTGCTGTCGGCGTCGTCATCCGAGAACACGATGCGGCTGTGCGCGACGGGCCAGCCCTGCTGGCGCGCGTGGGCCAGCAGATGGCGGGTCCGGGCGATGGCCGGCGCGATGTTGCCGCCGCCGAACACCGCCGGATCGGCAAAGCCGTTGACGAAGTCGATGATCAACAGGCCGAAGGGCGCTTTCAGGGGCAGCGGCGTGCCGAAGCCCTGGCGGGCATAGGCCGAGATGTCGCCGGCCACGCCGGCGGGAATCGTTTGCGATGAGGGAGTCATAGGGTTTCCTTGCGGCGGCTGGCGCGGGCCAGGCCTTCCTTGTCCTGGACCACGCCGTCGATGACGACCGCGCGGCCATCCAATGCCACGCTGCAACGGCGCATCGGGATGTCGATGTGGCAGGCGGTCGTGCGGTTGCCGCCGGCCTCGTTGTTCGGCCCCATCGACCAGAGGAAGTTGCCCTCGAAGGCGCGCGCATCCATGCCGATGTGGGTTTCCTTGTTGTAGTGCGCCAGCATGGACCAGTGGGCGCGGGGTTGCAGGCCCCAGCCGATATGCGAGACGGCGTAGGCCTCGGGGTCTTCGTACGACGCCATGTATTCCTTGAGCAGGTCGGCCTGCAGGCCGCCGTCGATGCGCACCACGTAGCCGCTTTCGATGATGAGCGTGATGGGGTCGGTGACGTAGTCCTTCATGGGCAGCAGGATGTCGCCGCGGTCGAGCACGACGCGACCGTGGCTTTCGCCTTCGTCGGGCCAGGTCAGCACGAAGCCGCTGGGCCAGTGGTCCCAGCGCCCCGGCTGGTCGACGAAGCCGTACTCGCTGATCGCCGGAAAGCTGCCCAGCTTGCAGCGCAGGTCCGTCCCCGCCTCGGACGTGATGTGCATCTGGCCGGCGGCCTCGATCTGCCTGGCGGCCGCCTGCACACGGACGCGGTCCGCATCCGTGGGCACCAGGCGGCACAGCACTTCGGGCGGCTCGATGGCCAGCAGGATTCTGGTGCCGGTTTGCAGGATCTCGTGCTGCTCGGGCGAGAACAGCAGCGTCATCAGATCCAGCACCAGGTCGCTGGCCTTGAGCGCGGCGATGGCGGCCGGATTGCCGGTGAGGGGCGTGGTGCCCAGATAGGCCAGTGAGTCGCGGCTGAGCGACTTCTCGGCGTTGACCGGCGGCAGGTCCAGCCGGTTGACGCGGGCCTGCATGTCGCTGGCGGCGGCGATGGCGCAGCGCAGGGTCTGCGGATGCGTATCGGCGCCGGTGAGCACGGTGACGATCTGGCCGGGTTCGAGCCGGGAGAGTGACAGCACCTGCTTCCAGGCGTGGATCAGGTCGGTATCGCTGACGGACATGGCTTGCTCCTTGGGTCGCGAATGAAAGGGGGCTGGCGGCGTCAGGCCACCTTGGCGCCCAGGAAGTCGCCCAGGGCGGCATGAAAGCCCGCTTCGTTGTCCCAGGGAATCATGTGGCCGGCGTCGGCGACGCGCACGTGCTGCGTCTGGGGCGCCAGTTTTTGCCATTCGGCCACGTCGTCGTCGCCGACGACGCCACCGCGTTCGGCGGTCATCAGCAGCAGCGGTACGGTGACGCGGGGCAGGTCGGCATGAATGTCATCGCGGCCGAAATCCTCGAAGCTCTGGACGATGGCTGGTTCAAAGCAGGTGTGCAGCCACTGGGCCCGCAACGCGCGCTGTTCGTCGGTCCAGGTGGGGCAGAACGCCCGCATGTCCTCGGCGCTCATGCCGTGAGTGGCCTGGCGGATGGAATCCACGTACCACGCCAAGTTGGCCGGATAGGGGCGGCGGCCGGGGCCGGACACCGGCGGGTCGACGATGACCAGGCGGGTCAGCCCCGGCGGTCCGCTACGTGCGGCGCGTACGGCGATGCGGCCGCCCATGGAATGGCCGGCCAGCGCGTAGCGCGCCAGCCCCAGCGCTTGGGCCAGGGCGGTCACGTCGGCGGCCTGCGCGTCCAGACCGTAATCGAGGCCGGGGCCGGAAGCGGACAGGCCGCGCCCGCGCACGTCCAGCACGTAGGTGTCGAACTGGCGGCCCAGGCGCTCGGCCACGAAGCCCCAGGTCGCGGCCGGGCTGGTGATGCCGGGGATGACGATGACGGCGTCGCGGCCGGCGCGTTCGCCGCCGTAGCGCAGGTAGTGCTGGCGGATGCCGTTGGCGTGGATGTGGGCGCCGTAGAGATAGGTGCTGGCAGGCGGATTCATGGGGCCTCGGTATGCGGACTAGGGTTTTCGATTACTGGAAAAACAGCGTATACGCTCTATTCTTGCAGGCATCTACTTGAATCGCCAACATGAGATTCATCATGGTTTACACCTAATTTGCCCTGTATTGGTGCAGAAATTAAAGGGTAAACGCTATAGGGTCACGGTGCGGCGGGTTTTCTGCAGAACGCAGAAATTAAAGTGTGTACGGGCTAATTTTCAAAAAACGCTAGAAGGAGATCTCCGTGTCCAAATCCCCCCGAATCGCCGTCGTCGGCGCAGGCCTGGGCGGCGCCGCAACCGCGTCGCTGCTGCTGCAGCAAGGCCTGAACGTGCGCGTCTATGAGCAGGCGCCGGGCTTTTCGCGCCTGGGCGCCGGCATCCACGTGGGTCCCAATGTCATGAAGATCCTGCGCCGCATCGGCGTCGAGGATGCGCTCAACGCCCAGGGTTCGCACCCGGATTACTGGTACAGCCGCCATTGGGAAACGGGCGACGTGCTGGCGCAGATTCCCTTGGGCGACTACGCCGTCAAGCACTACGGCGCGTCCTATCTGACGGTGCATCGCGGCGATTTCCACGCCTTGCTGATCGACGCGCTGCCGTCCAGCGTGATGGCCTATGGCAAGCAATTGACCCGGGTCGAGGACCGCGGCGACCGGGTGGCGCTTCACTTTGCCGACGGTACGACCGAAGAGGCCGATATCGTGATCGGCGCCGATGGCGTCAATTCCTGCATCCGCGAGGAGCTGCTTGGCCCCGAACTGCCCAAGTACGCCGGTTACCTGGCGCATCGCGCGGTATTCCCCACCCCGCAGGTCAAGGCCGGCATGCTGCCGTTCGACGACTGCGTGAAGTGGTGGAGCGACGATCGCCACATGATGACGTATTTCGTGACCAGCAAGCGCGACGAGCTCTATTACGTAACCGGCGTGCCCGTCGAGCACTGGGACCTGAACGACCGCTGGCTGGCCAGCAGCAAGGAAGAAATGCGCGAGGCTTTCCAGGGGTGGCATCCGACCGTGCAGGCGCTGATCGATGCGACGGTCGAAGTGACCAAGTGGTCGCTGCTGGAACGCGACCCGCTGCCGCTCTGGAGCCGGGGCCGCCTGGTGCTGCTGGGCGACGCCTGCCATCCGATGAAGCCGCATATGGCGCAGGGCGCCGCGATGGCCATCGAAGATGGGGCGATGCTGGCGCGCTGCTTCAAGGAAGTGGGCGTGCACAACCACGAGCTGGCGTTCGCGCTGTACGAGGCCAACCGCGCCGAACGCGCCAGCAAGGTGCAGCGGATCTCCCATGACAATACGTGGTTGCGCACCAATGAGGATCCGTCGTGGTGCTTTGGCTACGACGTGTTCTCGGTTCCGCTGATTGACCCGGCGGCCAAGGCCGTGGCCTGATACTTTTACGGGCGCGGGAAAAACACGTCTCTTTCCCGCTGCCCGCAGCCGCCGTCTGCCGACCTTTGGAACACTTGCCACGCCATGGGAACTTCCGCCAATTCCGCTCATGCCGTCCCGCCGCCGATCCGCCTGCGGGTCAACGGCCACGCCTGCGAGGTGCCGGCGGCGCCCGGGACGGCGCTGCTGCACGTGCTGCGCAACGATCTGGAATTGAACGGCCCCAAGTACGGCTGCGGACTGGGGGAGTGCGGCGCCTGCACCGTGCTGATCGACGGCGTGGCGGCGCGTTCCTGTGTGATTCCGGTCCGGGCGGCGCAAGGACGGCGCGTGACGACGCTTGAAGGCCTGGGCACGCGCCAGCGGCCCGGCCCCACGCAGCAGGCCTTCATCGAGTGCCAGGCCGCGCAGTGCGGCTATTGCCTGAACGGCATGATCATGACGGTCGAGGCGCTGTTGCGCCGCAATCCCAGCCCCACCGAACAGGAATTGCGCAGCGAACTGCATCACAACCTGTGCCGCTGCGGCACGCATGTGGAAATCATGCAGGCCGCGCTGCGGGCCGTGGCGCTCAAGGCCGCCGAGGCGGCGGCGTTGCTCGCCGGGTTGCATGACGATCAGGGCGGGACCGCGGTATGAGTCACGTCCCACACGCCGCGGCGCTGCCTGCTGCGCTGCCGCCCGATCTGCTGCACGGGTTGGCGCTACGGCCGCCGCGAACGAGCTGGGATGGCGCGCGTTATCGTGGCAGCGTGCTGGCCGGTGCCGACGTGGCCGGTGCCCGGCGCATGGCCGGGGTGGTGCATGCCGTGCGGCATGACCATTTCGCGGGCGTGGTCGCGATGACGCCCGTGCAGGCCCGGCAGGCGGCGGCCGGGTTGAACCCCGTCTGGCAGTCGGCCGAGCCAGAAAAGAACGAACGCCTGCCGGATACGGGGCAGGCCGATTACCGTTGGCGCATGGCCGCGGGCGATAGCGGCGCGACGGTACGTGTCGTGGTGTGGTGCCTGAACGGCCATGCGGGCGTGTGGCTGCCGGCCTGCCCGCAAGACGTACAACGCCACGTCAGGCATGAGTTGGCTGAACTGTTGCAGTGTCCCCAGGCGGCAATCCGCATGACGCTCTGGCGCGACGACGCGTTCGGCGGCGATGCCGTGCCCGTGCATCCGCTGGCTCTGCTGGATGCGGCGGCCGATGCCGCGCTGCTGTCACAGGCCGTGGGCCGGCCGGTGTGCGTGGCCTGCCCGCCGGCGACGGGCGGCGAGCTCGGCTTGCGCGTCAGGGCGCAAGCCGAGCCGTCGATCACTGGCCCGGCCACGGCGTTGGCGCCGGTTGCCGCGGCGACTGCCGCCTGCGGTCCGCAAGAGGGGACGCAGGCGTTGGTGGCGGATACGCCCTGGGCGGTGCGCCCGAGCCTGGCGCGCCTGCTGAGCCGGCCCGATTGCGCGCCCGCCAGCGCGCACGCCTCGGTGCGCACCGACCTGGCCGTCCAGGGGATGCGGGGCGCCTGCGGTCCGGCGCAGGCGGGCGTGCACGATCTGAATGCCGCGCAGGTGTTCGCGCAGGAAAGCCTGTGGCACGAGCAGGCGCTGGCCCAGGGCGAGGATCCCCTGGCCTGGCGGCTGCGGCATCTGCCGGCGGGGCCGGTCAGCGATCTGGCCAGACAGGTGGCCGAGCAGGCCGGTATCGTCGGCGGCGGCCCCATTGCACAGGGCGCCGACGGCCGGCTGTGGGGACGCGGATTCGCGACAGCCACGGCACAGTGCGTGGACGAGGCTGGCGCCGATCGCATGGTCTGGAGCGCCTGGGTGGCCGAAGTGGCGGTGCAGCCGCAGACGGGACACATCGAGGTGACCCGAGTGGTTGCGGGCCACGACAGCCGGCAATTGCAGGCGGTGCAGGACGCCGCCGTTCTTCCGGAAATCACGCACCAGGCGCCGCAATGGCTGGAAGGCGCGCGCCGGCTGGTGGCGGCGCCCGCGGCCTTCGATGACTGGGGCAATGTGGAGGCGGGCGAGGCCAATGCGCTGACGACGCGCGCGGCGCCCACCGGTCTGTCCAGCCGTGACCCGGGCGGAATCGGTCCGCTGTCGCACGGACGCCTGGACGTCGATGGCGTGGTCACGCTGCCGGCCGCGGCCGCCATCGCCAATGCGATCCAGGATGCGACCGGCGTGCGCTTGCGGCAGGCGCCGTTTCAGCCAGAGCAACTGCGTCTTGCGCTGGCGGAGCGGGGCGCCGAGCGCGCCGGCAAGCCATGGCGGCGGGGCTGGGGCTGGCTGGCGGCAGGCGCCGCCGGGTTGGCCGGACTGGCGGTGATGGCCTGGCCGATGAAGCCGGCGTTGCCGCTGACGGCGGGCCCGGATGTGACGCTGTATTCGCCGCAAGCGATCGCGCGCGGCAGGCTGGTGGCGGCGGCGGGCGATTGCGTCGTGTGCCACACGGCGCCGGGCGGCGCAGCCAATGCCGGCGGCTTCGCGCTGGAGACGCCCTTTGGCACGGTGTATTCGACCAACATCACGCCCGATAACGACACCGGTATCGGCCGCTGGTCCTTTGCTGCCTTTGACCGCGCCATGCGCCAGGGCATCCATCAGGACGGCCGCCAGCTCTATCCCGCCTTTCCATACACCGCTTTCGCCAAGCTCAGCGACGCGGACATGCAGGCGCTGTACGGCTACTTGATGTCGCAGCCGGCCGTGGCATCCCGGCCGCCCGACACGAAGCTGGCGTTTCCGTACAACCTGCGTCCCCTGATCGCCGGGTGGAACCTGTTGTTTCATGACGCGGCGCCGTATGCGCCCAATCCCGCCTATAGCGTGCAATGGAATCGCGGGGCCTATCTGGTGCAGGGGGCGGGCCACTGCGCCGCCTGCCATTCGCCGCGCAACAGCCTGGGGGCGGAAAAGGCCGGCCCGAACTATCTGGGCGGCGGCCAGGCCGAGGGCTGGACCGCGCCACCCTTGAACCGGCTTGCCGATGGCACGCTGCCCTGGACGCGCGAAGGCCTGTTCCAATACCTGCGCACCGGCTATTCGCCGCAGCACGGCGTGGCCGCGGGACCGATGGCGCCGGTGATCCATGGCCTGGCTGAATTGCCCGAAAGCGATGTGCGGGCCATGGTGACCTATCTGATGGACCTGCCGGACCCCGCCGGGCCAGCCCGACAGGCCGCCGCGTCCCGTGTGGCGCCGACCGCGCCCGCACCCGCCGCGCAAGCCGGGGCGGCCGCTGTCGCGACGGCCCCCGCCGCGACGCTGTCGTCGCAGATCAGGCATGTGAACGGTGAACGCATCTACCAGAACGCCTGCGCCGCCTGCCACGAGGCGGGCAGCGGCCCTGCGCTGTTCGGCGCCAAACCGCTGCTGGGGCTGAACACCAATCTGCATGCGGCCACGCCGGACAACCTGATCCAGGTGATTCTGCATGGCATCCAGGCGCCGGCCAATGACGAACTGGGCTATATGCCGGGATTCAAGGACAGTCTGGACGACCCGCAGATTGCGGACTTGATCGACTATTTGCGCGAGCGGTTTGCGCCGGAGGAAAAGCACTGGCCAGTGGACATGACGATGATTAGCCGGCTGCGCGAGCACGCGCCGTCGCCGTAAGGGGAAAACACCAGGGCGTAGCCGCCCGCTGCTGTGCGCAGGCCGTCGGTCATTTTGCACAGCCATCCATCGGTCGCTCGTATCGGCCCAGGCCTGGCGCCGAGGGGAGCGCTTGCGCCGTTCGTTTCGCTACACAAGGGGAATACACAAATGTCAGCTTCATATGTTTCGGTGGAAAAAGGCATCCAGCTAGCGGGTGTCGGGAAGTTCCAGTACCGGTTGTTCGTGATCTTCGGCCTGGTCTGGCTGGCGGACGCGATGCAGGTGCTGTCGATCGGCTTTTCCGCGCCGTCCATCGCCAAGACTTTTGGCGTGACGATGCCGCAGGCATTGCAGACCGGCACCGCCTTCTTTGTCGGGATGCTGATCGGCGCTTTCGTGTTCGGCCGCCTGGCCGACCGGATCGGCCGCCGGCCGGTGCTGATGATGGCTGTGGTGATCGATGCCTGCGCCGGCGTCGCGTCGGCCTTCGCGCCGGAGTTGAGCTGGTTGCTGCTGCTGCGTTTCATCACCGGCATCGGCGTGGGCGGCACCTTGCCGGTGGACTACACGATGATGGCCGAGTTCCTGCCCAGCGACCGCCGTGGCCGCTGGCTGGTGCTGCTGGAGTCGTTCTGGGCCGTGGGCACCATCTGCCTGGCGCTGCTGGCGCTGGCCGCCGTGTCCTGGGGCGACGACGCATGGCGCGTGATCTTCTTCGTGACCGGCCTGCCGGCCCTGATCGGCGTGGCGCTGCGCTTCTACATTCCGGAATCGCCGATGTACCTGAACCGCAATGGCAAGTCGGACCAGGCGCGCAAGGTGCTCGAGCGCGTGGCGCGGGTCAACGGCAGCACGGCCGAGATGCCGGTGCTCAAGCCCGAACTGCAGGAGCGCAAGCCGCTTTCCGCCTTGTTCTCGGCCGACTACCGCCGCCGCAGCATCTCGCTGTTCCTGGCGTGGGCGCTGATTTCGATTGCGTATTACGGCGTGTTCGTCTACCTGCCCATCAAGCTCAGCAGTGAAGGCTTTGCGTTCATGCGCGGCCAGGAATTTCTGGTGGTGCTGGCGCTGGTGCAATTGCCCGGCTTCGCGCTGTCGGCCTATGGCGTCGAGCGCTGGGGCCGCAAGCCCACGCTGATCGGCTTCCTGATCCTGAGCGCGGTCGGTTGCATGCTGTACAGCCTGGGTACGGCGCCGGCCGTGGTGATCGGGTCGACCTTGCTGATGAGCTTCTCGCTGCTGGGCACCTGGGGCGCGCTGTATGCGTTTACGCCCGAGGTCTATCCGACCGACCTGCGCGCCAGCGGCATGGGCATGGCGGGCGCGGTGGCGCGCTTCGGCGGGCTGTTCGCGCCGGCCATCATCGCGCCGCTGATGGCCAACCACTTCACGCTGTCGCTGGTGGTGCTGTCGAGCATGCTGGCGGCGGGCGCCGTGTCGATCTGGGCGGTGGACGTGGAATCGCGCAACCGCGCGCTGGACTAGGGCCTGCGCGAGGCGTCTTCCAGTGTGAACAGCCCCAGGCCCCAGGCCGTTGCGGGGCCCGTGCGGCGCGCGTGCGCGCGCCGGCGGGCCTTATTCCGTGCTGTCGTTTTCCAGCATCTTCTTGAGCAGGAAGACAAGCGCCAGGCGTTCGGCGGGATTGAGCTTGCCGAATGTGCCCTCTGTGATCTGCTTGGCGAACGGCTCCATCTGCCGCACCAGTTCGTGCCCCGCGGGCGTCAGGTTGATGACCACTTTGCGGCGGTCCTGCTGGTCGTGATCGACCTGCACCAGCTCGCGCTGTCTGAGCCGGTCGACCACGCCGCGCACGGTGGCCTGGTCGATCACGGTGGATTTGACCAGGTCGACCAGCGAGCTTGCGCCGTTGTCGCGCACGGAACAGAGCACGACGAATTGCGCCGCGGTCAGCTGCGAATCAGGGATGTACTGTTGGAATAGCGCGGTATGCCGCTGGTAGACCCGCCGGAGCAGGTGACCAATCTGATCGGAAAACAAATATTCATCCTTGGGGGATGCGGACTTGCCTTTCATATTGCGCATAAGCCTATTCGGAACCGTGCCGTGAACACATGATCTTTCTCAATGAATCCTGTGCGAGTGTACGGGCACCGCGCGAAGATGCCGAAGGTTTTATCCGGGAGATGGCGACGGTCGTGGGCGTTGCGCATCGGCGCCGCCGGCGGCAGCGCGCGGAGACGTCCCGCATCGGCCGTGGTGGCCGGGGTTCAGCTGCCCGGCGTCGGGGCCGGGGCCCGCTTGGTCGAGCGGGTGCCCCAGTCGCTCGATGCCGTGCCCTCGTCGTCGACGGTAAGCCCGCCGCCGCTCATGATGCCGCGGGCGATTTCCTCGGCGGACTTGCCGGCAAAACCATGCTCGCCCGCCACGATGCGAAAGCTCTCGCCTTCCAGCGGACTTTGCAGCGTGGCCGACGACAGCAGCACGCCGTTCGAGCGCAGCTGGATGCGCTTGCCGACGCGGTTGCGGGTGAAGTCGGCCAGCGCCTGGCGGCTTTCGGGCTTGAGCTGCACGTCCACGATTCGCGCAGCCGTATGCGGATCGGTGCCGGCGGTGGCTTTTTCGGCTTGCAGCGTCACGGTTTCGGCGTGACCGATGGCGGGCGCCAGGATGAACAGGGCGGCGCAGGCGAGGGATCGAAAACCGGGCATGGGGGGCTCCTGGAGCAAGGCAAGGCGATGCCGGCATGCTAGCCGCACGCGCGGGTGGCGTGCATTACGAGTTGTATTTACGCGTGGCATTCATGGTCAACCGCTACTATGTCGGTTCGATCATCGAAGGCGGCCGCGGATCGGCCCGACCGCCGCAAGGGAGCCCTGATCCATGACGCTACGCGCACCCCTATTCGTATCCTGCCTGCTGCTGGCCGGCGCTGCCCACGCCGGCTCCGCGCCGGCCGAACTGTCCTGTGTTTCGGAAAGCGGCAAGGTGTCGCTGCGCGGCGTGGTGCCGTCGCCCTCGTCAGAGGAGCTCAATGTGGTGCTGACCTATGTCGGGTCCACGCTGCGATTCGACATCGACAAGGCGCCCGGCTATGTGGTGTCGGATTTCCCGCAAGGCGTATTCACGCTGGTCGCGCCGGACGAGGTCTGGACGCTGACGCTGTACGCGCTGCCCGCCAGCGTGGCGGTGAAGAAGCAGGCCAACGGCGACGTGGCAGGCACTTTCCAGGCCAAGCTGATGGGGCCGCGTCCCGGGTCGGGCGGCGGCGGCAACAATCCGCTCACGGCCACGGTGAACTGCGACTACAAGTACTCCCTGTAGGCGTCGCGCCCGCGGGCGCGGTGGCGCTTCCGGGTAATCCCGCTACCGGGATTTTCGGCAAAATTTGTATGATGACCATATAAATAAGTCCAAGGAGACTCCCATGCCGCATTCGTCCTCCGGCCTTCGCGCCACCGTCGATGCAGACGCGGGCTGAGCGCGATGGCGACCGAAAACCGCATCCGCGAGGAAATCTGCACGGTCGGCGCCAGCCTGTACCAGCGTGGTTACACGGTGGGGGCGGCCGGCAACATCAGCGCCCGGCTGGACGACGGCTGGCTGATCACCCCTACTGACGCCTGCCTGGGCCGACTCGACCCGGCCGAACTGGCCAAGGTGGACCTGGCTGGCCAATGGGTGTCAGGCGCCAAGCCGTCCAAGACGCTGGCCCTGCACCAGGGCATCTACCAGGCCGATCCCGCCGCGCAAGGCGTGGTGCACACCCATTCGACCCACCTGGTGGCGCTGACGCTGGCCGGTGTGTGGCGCCAGGACGACGTGCTGCCGCCGATCACGCCGTACCAAGTGATGAAGGTGGGCCGCATTCCCCTGATTCCCTATCGCCGGCCGGGGGATCCGCTTGCCGCGGCCCAGGTGGCGGCCCTGGCCGCCCGCGTGCGCGGCGTGCTGTTCGAGCGCCTGGGTCCGGTGGTCTGGGAACGCTCGGTCTCGCACGCGTCCTTCGCGCTGGAAGAACTGGAGGAAACGGCGCGCCTGTGGCTGATGTCCGATCCTCGGCCCGAGCCGCTGTCCGACGCCGCCATCGAGGAATTGCGCGCCGTCTTCGGCGTGCGCTACTGACCGTCCCAAGGCCCGCGCGCACGCACCGCCTGGGCGGGCGCCGGAGCCATGACTCGCAGGAGGCGAGCGATGAAGATACTGATTACCGGCGGCGCGGGCTTTCTGGGCCAGCGTCTGGCGCGCAAGCTGCTGGAGCAGGGCCGGCTGACGCTGGGCGAGGCAAGCGAACCGATCACGCAGATCGACCTGCTCGACGTGGTGCAGACCGACGCCATCAACGACACCCGCGTGCGTTCGGTGAAGGGCGACGTGGCCGACCCCGCCGTGCTGGAATCATTGATCGGCACCGACACCGCCGTCGTGTTTCATCTGGCGGCCATCGTCAGCGGACAGGCCGAGGCCGATTTCGACCTGGGCATGCGCATCAACCTGGATGCCTCGCGCGCGCTGCTGGAAACCTGCCGCATGCGCGGGCACCGGCCGCGCGTGGTGTTCACCAGCTCGGTCGCCGTGTATGGCGGTGCGCTGCCCGATCGGGTGCGTGACGATACCGCGCTCAACCCCCAGTCTTCCTACGGCACGCAAAAGGCCATCGCCGAATTGCTGCTCGCCGACTACACGCGCCGCGGCTTCGTCGATGGCCGCGCACTGCGCCTGCCCACCATCAGCGTGCGACCTGGCCGGCCCAACGCGGCGGCCTCGTCGTTTGCCAGCAGCATCATCCGTGAGCCCTTGAATGGCGAACCGGCGGTGTGCCCGGTGGCCGCCGATACGCGCCTGTGGCTGCTGTCACCGCGACGCGCGGTGCAGGCGCTGATCGCGGGCTGCGAACTGGACGCCGCGTCGCTGGCCGACCGCCGGCCCGTCAACCTGCCGGGCGTTTCGGTGACGGCGGCCGAGATGGCGCAGGCGCTGCGTGACATGGCTGGCGATGCCGTGGCCGATCGCATCAGCTGGAAGGCGGACCCGAAGGTCGAGGCCATCGTCGGCAGCTGGCCCGGCGGCTGGGACACCGCGCGTGCGGCACGCCTGGGGCTGAAGGGCGACGACGGTTTTGCCGACATCATCCGCGCCTATATCGGCGACGACCTGCGGGGGGCGGTATGAAGACAGCCAGTGAAGCGCCGCGCAATGTCGGCGTGATCGGCCTGGGCGCCATGGGTGCGGGCATCGCGGCCAGCTTGCGGCGCGCCGGCAACTGTGTGCATGCGTACGATGTCCGGCCGGGCGCGGCCAGCGCGTTCGCCGAGCAGGGCGGGGTGGCCTGCGCCACGCTGGCGGACATGGCCGCTGCGTGCGACGTGGTGGTCAGCGTGGTGGTGAACGCGCAGCAGACCGAAGCCGTGCTGTTCGGCGACGGCGGCATGGCATCGTCGCTGCGGCCGGGTAGCGTCTTCGTGATGTGTTCCACCGTGGACCCGAACTGGTCTGCGGCCCTGGAGACGCGACTGGGGGCGCTGGGCCTGCATTACCTGGACGCGCCGATCTCCGGCGGCGCGGCCAAGGCGGCCGCCGGCCAGATGACGATGATGACGGCCGGCAGCGCGGCCGCCTATGCTGCATGCGCCGGTGTGCTGGAATCCATGGCGGGCAAGGTCTATCGCCTGGGCAGCAGCGCCGGGGCGGGCAGCAAGGTCAAGATCATCAACCAGTTGCTGGCCGGCGTGCACATCGCCGCCGCTGCCGAAGCGATGGCGCTGGGCCTGCGCGAAGGGGTGGACGCGGGCGCCCTGTACGACGTCATCACCCATAGCGCGGGCAACAGCTGGATGTTCGAGAACCGCATGGCCCACGTGCTGGCCGCCGATTACACGCCGCTGTCGGCGGTGGATATCTTCGTGAAGGACCTGGGTCTGGTGCTGGACACGGCACGGCACAGCAAGTTTCCGCTGCCGCTGGCCTCCACCGCGCACCAGATGTTCATGCAGGCCTCAACCGCCGGCCACGGCGGCGAGGACGACAGTGCCGTCATCAAGATCTTTCCCGGAATCACCCTGCCGGAGCCGCCATGACGATCAAACTGGGCTGTATCGCCGACGACTTCACCGGCGCCACCGACCTGGCCAACAACCTGGTGCGCGCCGGCATGCGCACGGTGCAGACCATCGGCGTGCCTTCGGCTGCGCTGGACCAGCCCGCGGACGCGGTGGTGGTGGCGCTCAAGACCCGCACGATTCCTGCCGACCAGGCCGTGGCGCAGTCGCTGGCTGCCCTGGCGTGGTTGCGGGCGCAGGGCGCCGGACAGATCTATTTCAAGTACTGCTCCACTTTCGACAGTACGCCGCAGGGCAACATCGGTCCCGTGGCCGATGCCTTGATGACGGCGCTGGACACGGGCTTCACCGTCGCCACGCCGGCCTTTCCCGACAACAAGCGCACGGTCTTCAAGGGCTATCTCTACGCGGGCGACGTGCTGCTGAATGAATCGGGCATGCAGCACCATCCGCTGACGCCCATGACCGATCCCAATCTGGTGCGCGTACTGTCCGCGCAGACCCGCCGCCGCGTCGGCCTGATCGACTACGCCGTGGTGGCGCGCGGCAGCGACGCCATCCGCGCGCGCATCGCTGCTTTGCAGGCGCAGGGGGTGGAGATCGCGATCGTGGATGCGATTGCCAATGAAGACTTGCTGGCGTTGGGGCCGGCGCTGCGGGGCATGCCGCTGGTTACGGCGGGATCGGGCCTGGCGATCGGCCTGCCGGGCAATTGGGGCCTGGCCGCGGGGGCCGTTGCCAGCCTGCCGCGCGAACCCGGGTGGCAGGCGGTGGTAGCGGGTAGTTGCTCCAGCGCCACGCAGGGCCAGGTCGCGGCTTTTATCGATGCGGGGGGGGCGGCGCTGGCGCTGGACCCGCAGCGCATCGCGGCGGGGGATCCCGTGGTGGCCGACGCGCTCGCGTGGGCGCAGCCGCGCCTGGTGGAGGGACCGGTGCTGATCTATTCCACCGCGGCGCCCGATGCCGTGCAACAGGCGCAGACGGCGCTGGGCGCCACGCGCGCCGGGGCGCTGGTCGAAGAGGCCATCGCGCGGATATCGCTGGGGCTGGCACGGCAGGGGGTGCGCCAATTGATCGTTGCGGGCGGCGAGACCTCGGGGGCAGTGGTGCAAGCGCTGGGGTTGACGCAATTGGCCATCGGCGAGCAGATCGATCCGGGCGTGCCCTGGTGCGCCGGTCACGCGCAAGCGGTACAGGCGCGCATGAGCATCGCATTGAAGTCCGGCAATTTCGGCGGCGCGGATTTCTTTACCCGGGCCTTCGGGTAGGGCGGCGGTCCGTGCGGCGGCCGGCGTGCGCGACAGGCCCCGCGGCTAGCGATGCGCCCGGCGCAGGCGCTTGGCCGCGTTGACCATATGCACCCGGGCGGCTTCACGCGCGCCTTCCACGTCCTGGCGGCGGATGGCGTCGACGATGGCGATGTGTTCCTGCATCACCGCGCGCATCAGGTCGGCATGACGCGCCTCGTTGCCGCGCGTGACGCGGGTGGCGGCTTCCAGGAACTGGCTGACGAACGCCAGGGTCGTGAGGAAATACGGATTGCCGGTGGCGCGGGCGATGCTGCGGTGAAAGGCGACGTCTTCCTTGACGCCGTCGCCGCCATTGTCGACCGCCTGGGAGATCGCCGCCAAGGCGCTGTCGATCTCGGCCAGATCGCGTTTGCTACGCTGCGCGGCGGCCTGGGCGGCGATTTCGGTTTCCAGCGCGCGCCGCAGATCCACGATGTGCAGCACCGCGTCCAGCGACGACAGCTCGGCCGCGTCGATGCGCAGTGCGCGGTTGCCGCCCCGGCCCGTGACGAACACGCCGCTGCCCTGGCGCGCCTCGACGATGCCGTCCTGGCGCAAGCGCGACACGGCCTCGCGGATGACCGTGCGGCTGACGCCGAACTGCTCGGCCAGGCGGGTTTCCGTGGGCAGTTTCTCGCCCGGCAGCACGCGGCCCTCGTCGATCTCGGCGAGCAGCTGTTTGGCGACCGTATCGGTCAGCGTGGGGGGGGTGTTGAGTCGCGGAAACGCCATGGAATGGGGCGGGGGAAGAGGGCGTTCCATGATACCCCGCGCAGTCTCATGCCGCCGCGCGCGCGGCGTTCAGGCAATCGATGAAGCACTGCGCCGCCGGCGTCGGCGGCGACTCGGCCCGTGTCAGGATCGAGACCCGCGCCGCCGGCAGCGGATGGGCCAGCGGTATCACGCACAACGGATGCGGCACCAGCTCGCGATGAAAGCCGTTGCGCACGAAAAAACCCACCGCGTCGCTTTTCGCCAGGATCGCCAGCGCGATCGCAATCGATTGGCACGGAATCACATCCGTCGGCGTGGGCAGGCCGCGCGACGCATAGGCCAGGTGCAGCAGATTGGTCGGCGTCTGGGGGTTGCCCGGCATCAGCCACAGCAGGTCGCGCAACTCGGCCAGGTCGGTGGCATGGCGCAGGGGATGATCGGCCCGCGCGCCCACTACCAGTGGCAGCGTGAACAAGGTGGTGCGCGCAAAGCCGTCGTAGATGTCGCCGTCGTATTCGGTCTGCACCACCAGGTCGTAGCGTCCCGCGTCCAGCTGTTCATGGCTGTAGGGCGCCGCCACCTCGTGGAACGCTACGGCGACGCGCGGCATGCGGGCGCGGAAGGCGGCCAGCGCACCGGGCAGCACGGTCAGCGCCGACGAGCTGATCGCCAGGTTCAGCGTGCCGCCTTCGCCGTCGCGCATCTGGTCGATGTCTTCCTGTGCCCGGCGCGCCTCCTGCAGGATCAGCACGGCGCGCTTGTGCAGGGCTTCGCCGTAAGGCGTCAACTCGACCCCCTTGGCGCTGCGCCGCACCAGTTCGGCGCCCAGGTTTTGTTCCAGCTCGCGCAGGCTGCGCGTGGCAGCGGGCTGGGTGACGCACAGGGCGCGCGCCGCGGCACGGATGCTGCGGTGTTCGGCGATCAGCACGAAGGCGCGCAGTTGGCGCAGGTTCATCGGAGCAGGCACGGCAGGGATATAAGCAAAAGTCATCGCTGCAGCAAAAATACTGTCTTTCCCGTTTCGGTAGCCATCCGTATATTCACTAGGACCTGCCGCCGCACGGATTCCGGATACACGGGCCGGCGGCCCAGGATCGGACATCAAGGGGAAAACATGTCTATCGCCATCACGGCCGGCGCGGGCGCACGCAGCCTGCACACACCGTCCATGCGCCGGCGCGTCATCGCCGGCACCACCATCGGCAACGCGCTCGAGTTCTTTGACTTCACCGTCTTCACCTTCCTGATGCTGGTCATCGGGCCGCTGTTCTTTCCCGCGGCCTCCGGCTATGGGCAATTGCTGTTGACCACGGCGACTTTCGGCGTGGGGTTCCTGATGCGGCCGGTGGGCGGCATGCTGATCGGTTCCTACGCTGACCGCCATGGCCGCCGCGCCGCCATGACGCTGACGTTGTGGTTGATGGGATTGGGTTGTGGGCTGATCGCCGTGGCGCCGACCTACGCGCAGATGGGGCTGGCGGGGCCGGTGATGATGGTGCTGGCGCGGCTGATCCAGGGGTTCGCCGCGGGGGGCGAGGTGGGCGCATCGACCACCTTGCTGGTGGAACACGCCCCCCCGTCGCGGCGCGGCTTCTATTCCAGTTGGCAGTTCGGCAGCCAGTCGCTGGGGGTGGCGCTGGGCGCGCTGGTGGTGGGCGGCCTGACGGCGGCGCTGACCGCCGAGCAGATGCAGGCCTGGGGCTGGCGACTGCCGTTCGTGATCGGCATCCTGACGGTGCCGGTGGGCGCATACATCCGCCGCAACCTGGAAGAGACGCTGACGACGAGTGAAGATGATCACCGGCCGCGCGCCGCCGGCAACCAGCCGCTGCGCCGTATCTTCACCGAACACAAGACCGAGGTGGCCAAGGGTATCCTGTTGATGATCGGCGGCATGGTGTGCGCGCAGATCATCGGCTTTTACATGCCGTCCTACGCGCATCGCGAGCTGGGCTTGCCGGCCACGTCCACACTGTCGGCCAGCGTGGTGGTGGGCGCGGTGGGCTTTCTGTTTGCGCCGCTGGTCGGCATGCTGGCGGACCGGGTGGGGCGCAAGCGGGTGATCTTCTGGTCGCGGGTGGTGACGGTGGCGGTGCTGTTGCCGTGCTTCCAGTGGTTGATCGCCGCGCCCAGCAGCGCGCGGCTGATGACCGTCGTGGCGTTGCTGTCGATACTGCTGGCGTTGCAATCCGCGCCGGGCATCACCATGCTGCCCGAGCTGTTCCCGAAATCCGTACGCACCACCGGTATGTCGGTGGTCTACGGATTGGGGATTTCGGTGTTCGGCGGTTTCGCCCAGTTCTTCGTGACCTGGCTGCTGCACGTGACCGGCAATCCCATGGCCCCCGCCTGGTATCTGATGGTGGCGGTGGCGATTTCCACGGTGGTGCTGTTCTGGATACGGGACCGCACCGGCGACGATATCGACAACCAGGAGACCTGATGCAATCCGCGACCCCCTATTTTTCCCGCAGCTACGCCCAGGCGCGCGAACGCTTCGCCGCTGCTGCCCGGCCGCTTGCCGCGCACTTCGCGTCCTATCCCATCGCGCCCAAGGGCCGCGAGGATGAAGTCCTGGCCACCGATATCGCGCTGATCGGCGACCCTGGCGCGCAGCGGCTGCTGATCATGACCTCGGCCACGCACGGCGTGGAAGGTTTTTGCGGGTCCGGCTGCCAGCTGGCGCTGCTGGACGACGCCGACATGCTGGCGCGCGCCCGCCGGGCCGGTGTCGCCCTGCTGCTGGTGCATGCGGTGAATCCGCACGGCTTTTCCTGGATTGCCCGCACCGACGAAGGCAACGTCGACCTGAACCGCAATGCCCAGCCGTTTGGCGAAAAGCCCTTGCCCGCCAACCCCGGGTACGATCAGATCCACCCGTTGCTGCTGCCCGCGCAATGGCCGCCGACGGACGAGAATCGGGCGCAGATTGACGCTTACGTTGCCGAACATGGCATGCCTGCGCTCAAGCAGGCGGTGACCCGGGGCCAATATACGCACGCCGACGGCCTGTTCTATGGCGGCGACCGCCCGGCAGCATCGCTGCTGAACCTGCGGCGCATCCTGGCCGAGCACGCGGCCCGTTACGCGCAGATCGGCTGGATCGACGTGCACACGGGCCTGGGGCCCCGTGGCCACGGCGAGAAGATCTACGCCGGCCGTCGCGACGAGACCGAAGTGGCCCGCGCTCGCCGCTGGTGGGGCGCGGATATCGCCGTGCCCTACCAAGGCACCTCTGCATCG